>NZ_JAQZAB010000087.1:0-23299 GCF_028640915.1 Pseudomonas sp. B3G-3
TACCGTGGTTTACACCGCATCGGTCACCGCTCCGGTCACCGGCTCACCAGTCGTGGTCACCCTGTCCAACGGCCAGACCATCACCATTCCGGTCGGTGCCAGCAGCGGTACTGTGAACTTCGTAGCGCCTAACGATGCCCTAGCGGGCGGCAGCTCGCTGAGCACCACCATCACCAACGCCACCGGCGGCAACTACGAAAAACTGGCGGTCGACAGCAAGCCTGCCGACACCACCGTGACCGACACCCCGGACACCACCAACCTGACCCTCAGCGCCACCAGCACCGTGGCCGAAGGCGGTTCGATCGTCTACACCGCGACCCTGACCAACGCCGCCGGCACGGCCATGACCGTGACCCTGAGCAACGGCGCGGTGATCAATATCGTGGCCGGCGCCACCACCGGCAGCGTGACCGTGGCCGCGCCGAGCGACGATGTGTACATCGACGCCGGCAACGTCAGCGCCAGTATCGCCAGCACCACCGGCGGCAATTTCGAGAACCTGGTGCCAAGCACCACGCCGGCCGTGACCAGCGTCACCGACACCATCAACACCACCACCGTGAGCATCAACGGCAGCACCTCGGTCACCGAAGGCCAGGCCGCAACCTACACCGTCAGCCTGACCAGCCCGGCGCAAACCGAGGTCACCCTGAAGATCAGCTACAGCGGCACCGCCGCCGACGGCTCGGACTTCACCGGCGTATACACCGTGAAGATCCCGGCCGGCGCCAGCAGCGCCAGCTTCAACGTCGCCACCCTCGACGACAAGATCACCGAGGGCACGGAAAACTTCGTGGTCAAGATCGACTCGGCCACCGGCGGCAACTTCGAGAACCTGGTGGTCAGCGGCACCAACGGCAGCGTCACCACCTCGATCATCGACAACGATGCGCCACCGGTCCTCGACCTGGATGCCAACAACTCCAGCGGCGCCACCGGGGCCGACTACAAGGTGACCTTCACCGAAAACACCCCGGGCGCAGGCGTGTCGATCGCCGACACCGACCTGAGCATCACCGACCCGGACAGCACGATGCTGACCGGCGCCACCATCGTGCTGACCAACCGTCAGCCGGGCGATGAGCTGAACCTGGGTAACAGCGTCAACGGCATCACCATCAATGCCAACAGCCAGGCGGGCACCATCACCCTGACCCTGTCCGGCAATGCGACGCTGGCTGACTACATGCAGCAGATCAAGAACATCACCTTCACCAACAGCAGTGAGGACCCGAGCACCACGCCGCGGACCATCACCGTGACCGTGACCGATGGCAGCAATTACTCCAACACGGCTACCACCACGGTCAACGTGGTGGCGGTGAACGACGCGCCAGTGGCCACCGGCGGCGCCGTGACCGGCACCGAAGACACCGCCCTGACCCTGACCTGGGCCACCTTCGGCGTCAGCGACGTCGACAGCCCCGCGGCCAGCCTCGGGGTGAAAATCACCCAGCTGCCGGGCGACGGCAAGCTGCAGTACCTCGACGGCTCGACCTGGAAGGACGTGGCCACCAACCAGACCTTCAGCAAGGCCGATATCGACGCCGGCAAGCTGCGCTTCACCCCGGATGCCAACGAATCGGGTGTCGACGGCTACAACGGTAGCGGCGTGGGCAACCAGCAGGCCGACTACGCGCAGATCAAGTTCCAGCCAACCGACGGCCAGGCCCTGGGCAACACCGGTACCGTGAAGATCGACATCACCCCGGTGGCCGATGCGCCGACCCTGGGCGTGGCGAGCAACAGCGTGAACTCCATCGGCCTGCTCAAGGAGTCCTGGAGCAGCCTCAACGGCCTGGGCACCAACGGCAACGGCATCACCGGCGACACGCTCAAAGCGGTCTTCGACAGGTCCGGCAACCCGACCAGCAGTTCGGTGGTGACCAACGCCCAGTCCGACGCCAGCGTGACCGGCGGCAGCGGCTCGAAAACCTCCGGCCTGATCTACCTGGAAGCCGGCAAGACCTACAGCTTCAGCGGTGTCGGCGACGACAGCCTGCTGATCACCATCGGCGGCAAGAACGTGGCCACCGCGACCTGGGGGGCCGGCGGCAGCATCAGCGGTTCGTTCACCCCGACCACCAGCGGCTACTACACCCTGGACATCTACCACGCCAACCAGAGCGGTCCGGGCAGCTATGACGTCAACCTCTCGGTTAATGGCAGCACGCCGGTCGACCTGAGCAACGCCAACATCCCGATCTACCCGAGCGAAACCGCGCTGAACAATGCCGGCGTCACCCTTTCCGAGCTGCACGGCAGCAACGGCGAGGGCTACTACGACGGCTACAAGCTCAACGAAGGTGCCGAGGGTGGCAGCGTCAAGCTGTCGAAGATCACCACCGCCCTGACCGATACCGACGGCTCGGAAAGCCTGAGCGTGAAGATCGGCGGTATTCCGGCAGGTTCGGTGCTCAGCGATGGCGCCGGCCATACCTTCACCGCCAGCGCCAGCGTCGGCGAGGTCAATGTCACCGGCTGGAACCTGGGTACGCTGACGATCACCCCGCCGTCGCACTACAACGGCTCGTTCAACCTGACCGTAACCTCGACCTCCACCGAGTCCCTGGGCGGTTCGGCCAGCAGCACGGCGCAGATCCCGGTCACGGTGTACCCGGCGACCTACAGCGCCAGCGTCGCCACGGCGGGCGATGACAACTTCGTCGGCACCGAGGGCAACGACATCATGGTCGCCGACGTCGCCGGCCTGAACGTGGTGCAGGGCAAGAACTACAACATCGCGTTCATGGTCGACAGCTCGGGCAGCATGAGCGATGCCTCGCTCACCGCCGCCAAGAACTCGCTGACTACGGTGTTCAACACCCTGAAGAACAGCCTGGGCAGCAGCACCTCGGGCACCGTGAACATCTTCCTGGCGGACTTCGATACCCAGGTCAACAAGCAGATCTCGGTGAACCTCAACGATCCGAACGCCCTGACCCTGCTCAAGTCGGTCCTGGACTCCATGGCGTCCGGCGGCGGCACCAACTACGAGGACGTGTTCAAGACCACGGCCAACTTCTTCCAGAGCAGCGCGGCCACCAGCAATACCAACGCCACCAACCTGACGTACTTCATTACCGACGGCAAACCGACGTTCTACCAGGCCGGCGAGCAGACCAACCCGACGCTGTACTGGGGAGGGGCGAAGCTCGACGACGTCGTCACCACGTCCAACTACAAACTGGGGGACACTTTCTCCAAGCAACTGGACAGCACCCATGTACTGCAAATCAACAGTGATGGCGCCGTCACGCTGCAAACCTATAACAGCTGGTGGAATAGTTGGTCTGCCTCCAACCTGGGCACCCTGCACGCCCAGGGCGACGGCACCTACGAGCTGTCCTACCAGACCGGACCGGGTTCCTACACCGACAGCGCCACCATCAACAACTCCAACAGCGGCTTCGCCCTGCTGAGCAACCTGTCGCAGGTGGAAGCGATCGGCCTGAACAACGACGTCAGCCTCAACGACCTGAAGCCGTACGACACCGACAGCACCCCGCAGACCAACATCGACCCGTCGAACCTGGCCAACGCGATTCTCGGTCATACCGAAGCGACCATGCCGGGCGCCGACACGGTCAATGGCGGCAACGGCAACGACATCCTGTTCGGCGACCTGGTGAGCTTCAATGGCATCGCCGGCGAGGGCTACCAGGCCATGCAGGCCTTCGTGGCACAGAAGACCGGCGTGGCCGCGAGCAGCGTCACCACCAGCAACGTGCACCAGTACATCACCGAGCACTACACCGAGTTCGATGTCTCCGGTGCCCATGACGGCAATGACACGCTGCTGGGCGGCGCCGGCAACGACATCATCTTCGGCCAGGGCGGCAACGACCTGCTCGACGGCGGCAAGGGCAACGACATCCTGCTGGGCGGTACCGGCAACGACACGCTGATCGGTGGCGCGGGCAATGACATCCTGATCGGCGGCTCGGGTGCCGACACCTTCGTCTGGAAGGCTGGCGATACCGGCAACGATGTGATCAAGGACTTCAAGGCCAGCGAAGGCGACCGTATCGACCTGCGGGACCTGTTGCAGGGCGAGAGCGCCAGCACCATCGATAACTTCCTGAAGATCACCACGGTGGACGGTACCTCGACCCTGCAGGTCAGTTCCGAAGGCAAGCTCAACGCGGCGGGCGGCATCGCCAACGCGGACGTGACGATCAAGCTGGAGGGCAACAACTGGTCCAACACCAACATCAACTCGCTGATCGCCGGTAGCGACCCGACCATCAAGATCGATCACAACAACAGCTGATCCACGGTCGACCGGCCACCCGCCCTGGGTGGCCGGTTCTTCCCACCGTGACGATTTTGCCGCCACGTCGCATACTCGCGACCAAAGCGCGCCGTTGGCCTATGCTGCTGACAGCATGATGCCGGACCATATCTAGAGGGATTCCCCATGTTCTACGTGCAACGCGATGCACAGGGCCAGCTGGTTCGCGTGGAGGCCACGCCTTACGCCGAGGCCACGGAAACACTGCCGGCCGACCACAGTGAGATCCAGCAGTGGTTCGCCAACGAGGTGGTGGAAGTCAGCCTGAAACAACTCAAGCAGAGCGACCTGGAAATGATCCGGGTACTCGACGACTTGATTCAGGTGCTGACCAGCAAGGGTGTGATCCGCGTTACCGACCTGCCACCGGCGGCCCAGGCCAAGCTGATGGACCGGACCCAGGCGCGTGAAGCGCTGGGCGGCCTGAGCCATCTGATCAACGACGACGAAACCGGCCTGATCTGATCCGTCGCCGGCGGCTGGCCGGCGCTCTTCGTGCAGCGCCTCAGCGCCAGGGTGCAGGCTCGCCGAACAGGCGGCCCTGGACGCCGTACAGGCCCATCTCGCGAATCACCTGCAATTCCCCTTCGGTCTCCACGCGCTCGGCAATCAGCGGCAGGTCGATGCTGTGGGCGGCGCGCTGGATGGCTTCGATAAACAGGCGCTTGTCGCTTTCCCGGTCGATGTCGCGGATGTAGCTGCCGTCGATCTTCAGGTAGGCCAGGCCCAGGCGCGCCAGGTTGCCGATCATGCTGAAGCGCCCGCCGAAACGCTGCAGGCTCAGGGAGAAGCCCAGCTCGCGCAGGCGCCGGGTCAGCTGTTCCAGCAGCGCCTGTTCAGGCAACTGCTCTTCGCCGATCTCCAGGGTCAGGCGCGGCCCCAGGCTGGAGTGCTGGCGCAGGATCTCGAACACCTTGTTCAAGGCCTGCGGATCGGCCAGGGTTGCGGCCGACAGGTTCAGCGCCAGCGAGTCCTGATGCGCGGTCATTTGCTTGAGTACCTGTTCGAGCATCAGCAGGTCCAGGCGCGAGGTCCAGCCAAAACGCTCCAGCCACGGCAGGAAGCGCCCGGCGGCGATGGTCTGGCCCTGCTCGTCGAGCAAGCGCGACAGCACCTTGTAGTGCAGCACCAGCGCGGTATCGCGGGTCGCGACCACCGGTTGGAAGTACAGCTCGAACCGCTGCTGGCTCAAGGCCCCGTCCAGCAGGGTGTGCCAGGCGTGATGGTCGTCGCCGACGCTGGCCGCCGCGCCATGCTCCAGGCAGGCCCAGCTCGTATCGCCCTGGGCTTCGGCCTGGGCCAGGGCCTGGTCGCCCAGGCTCAGCACCGCCTGCGGCGAGTCGCCATGAACGAAGGGCGCCAGGCCGATGGAGGCCACGGACGCCACATCGGTGGCGCCAGTGGCATGCAGGCTGGCCAAGGCATTTTCCAGGTTCTGCGCCAGCTGCAGGGCCTCCTCGCGTACCAGCCCCGGCGCCAGCACGGCAAATTCGCCGCCGCGGATGCGGGTCACCAGGTTGTGGGTTTCCGGGTAGCGCGCGCACTCACGCTGCAATTGTTCGCCCACCGCCTGCAACAGCTGGTCGGTGCGCTGTCCGCCCAGGCGCTGGTTCAGGCCGGCCAGGTCCTTGACCCGCAGCAACAGCAGGTAGCCGGAACTGGCCTGCTCCGGGTTGCTCACCCGGGCGTTGAGCTGCATCTCGAAATAACGACGGTTGGCCAGGCCGGTCAGGTTGTCCTGGTAGGACTCGACCCGCAGCTTTTCGCTGCGCTCGGCCTGCTCCTGGAACAACGCCTTGAGCTTCTCGACCATCTGGTTCATCGCCTGCACCACGCGGCGCAGTTCTGGCGTACGCGGCAGCTCGGGCAGGCTGAGGAATTCGCGGCGGGCAATGGCGTGGGATTGCTGCACCATGTAATCCAGTGGCTTGAGCTGGCGCCGCAGCAGCAAGGCCCCCAGCACCGCGCTCACGGCCCCGCACAGCAGCAGCCAGCCGAGACTGCCCAGGGCGCTTTGCCAGAGCTTGGCGACGGCGAACATCGGGTGGCTGACCACCTCGACCCGCGCCGCCTGTTGCCAGCCACGGCTGACCAGAGCGTCGCCGCCGGCCGGCTCCAGGCCGATCAGCTTGACGAACCAGTCCGGCACGTTGCTGACCTCGGGTGTGCCGCTGCGCTCGACCATGACCTCTTCGGTGACCTGGTTGACCACGCGGATGCTCGAGTAATAGCCGCTGTCGAAAATCGAGCTGACCAGCAGCTCGACCATCGCCGGGTCGTCGATGTTCGGGGTCAGGGACAAGGCCAGCGCCGTGGCCGCGTCCTGGGCATGGGAGCGCAGCTGGTTGACGTACTGGGTGCGCGAACTTTCCAGGCTGACCATGAAGCTGCCGCTGAAGGCGACCACCAGGAACAGACAGATTGCGATCAACAGTTGTTTGAACAAAGACATCTGAGCTCGTGCTCCTAGTGAGTCGTCTCGACCGGAAAACCTTCGGCCTGCATTTTCTTCAACACGTCCTGCCACCGGGACAGGCGCTTGGTGTCACCGACTTTCTTGCTGCCCTTGCCGGGCAGCCACAGGCCCTCGGCATTGAAGGAGTACACCGGCAGCAGGTCGGTACGCTGGCTGGCCGGCTGGATGGCGTCGATCAGGCTGTCGAGGACCAACGGCATGGCTTCCGGGGTTGAATAGTAGGTCAACACCATGTGCGCGCGATTCTGGCGCAAGGCCTTGACGTAGGTGATGCGCAGCTTGTCACTGGAAACGCCGAGGTGACGCAGGCTGAAATACTTGGCGATCGCATAGTCCTCGCAATCGCCGGCGCCCTTCCACAGGGCCTCGACCGGGGTTTCCCAATAATCCACCTGATGCCACAGGTCGATGTCTTCCACGTAGCGCATGTTCTTGTTGAAGAACAGGTTGACCACCTTGAGCTGTTCCATCTCGCTGGCCTGGTTCTGGGTCGCCAGCAGCTGCTGCCAGGCATCGATGCGCTTCTGCCCTTCGCCCAGCGGCCCGTACAGCGCCGTGGCGCGGCGGCTGATCTGGGAAAAATCCCAATCGGCCTGCAGGCCGCCCAGCAACATGCCGGCCAGCAGCAGCGCCGAAAACAGCCAGCGCAGGGTCCGAGAAAGAGCTAAACGTGCCGCCAATGCGAAGAGTCCATGGGAGCTGTCGTGGGTCGAAGGATGGTGCAGGCTGGTCCGCCAAAAGACAATGGCACCTTACAATCACAGCCCCTCTGGAGACGCTAAGCTGAAAGCAGGCACCTGTTCGTTTATCGGCCAGTGCTTGAGCGGCAGGAGGGCTGCCCCGAGAATCAGCGCCGGCAACATTCATGACAGGGCTCAGGCGGCTGGTTTGACAAGCTGCAGGGCGCTATCTAGCGTCCATTGGATCCAAATCCCATAGAAAACAGGATAGCGTTAACGTGACAGAAAAACCGAGACCCTTGAGCAAGATCGCAGTCAGCGGGCCGATCCCCGCCCACCTCGCGCGCTCGGTGATCGAGGAAACCCTGCGCGCGGCGATTCTCGACGGCCGCCTGCCCAGCGGCACGGCGCTGCGCCAGCAGGACCTGGCCGACCTCTTCGGCGTCAGCCGCATGCCGGTGCGCGAGGCCTTGCGCCAGCTCGAAGCGCAATCGCTGTTGCACGTGG
Organism: Pseudomonas sp. B3G-3; assembly: GCF_028640915.1. Taxonomy (NCBI): domain Bacteria; kingdom Pseudomonadati; phylum Pseudomonadota; class Gammaproteobacteria; order Pseudomonadales; family Pseudomonadaceae; genus Pseudomonas; species Pseudomonas sp. B3G-3. Next base: position 7,961 of record NZ_JAQZAB010000087.1, read on the forward strand.
TGCCGCACAAAGGCGCGGTGGTCGCCGAACTGATCGGCTATGACGCGGTGGAAACCTACGGCCTGCGCCTGCTGCTGGAACTGGAGGCGCTGCGCCTGTCGATCCCGCTGCTCGACGCCGAGGACATCGCCCAGGCCCGCAGCTACATCGCGCAGCTGGAAAGCGAGACCGACCACGCCGAAATCGGCCGGCTCAATCGCCTGTTCCACATGTCGCTGTACCACCGGGCGCCGAACCAGAAGCTGCTGCGCCTGATCGAACTCGAATTGAACGAGGAAGAACGCTTCCTGCGCTTCCATCTATCCTCCATGGGCCTGGGCAAGCTGACCCAGGACGACCACAACGCCATGACAGACGCCGCCGAGGCCAAGGACATCGAGCGGGCGGTGGAGGTGCTGCGGGGCCATCTGGAAAAGGCCGCGAAGACCATTCGCGACTACCTCGAACGGTCCGCCGAAAGCTGACAGCGGTAACGGCGGCATGACGCGGCCCCCCTGCAACACTCAATGACCGGCACACCGGCTTAAGGAAAAGCAGTGCACGCGCGCAATGACAAATGGCTGATGGTGCTCAACTCCGGCGAGCCGGCGAAAACCCGGCTGATCTGCTTTCCGCAGACCGGCGCGGACCCGGAACAGCTGCGCAACTGGTCCACGGGGCTGGCCGGGCACATCGAACTGGTGCTGGTACGGCTGCCCGGCCACGGCAGCCGCCAGGCCGAAACCCCGCTCGACGACTGGCCGCGGCTGCTGGCCGATACCTTCTCCGCCCTGCGCCCACTGCTGGCCAAGCCCCACGCCCTGTTCGGCCATGGCCTGGGCGGGATGCTGGCCTACGAAACCGCCAAGCATGCCCAGGCGCACTATCCCGGCCAGACCCGCCACCTGTTCATTTCCGCCTGCCGCAGCCCCGACTACCCATCGCCCCGGCCGTTGCTGCACGTGCTGCCCACGGCGCCCTTCCAGGAAGCCATGCTGTCGCTGGGCGCCGCGCCGATCGAAATGCCCCGCGACCAGGCCAGCCGGAACCAGTACGAGACGCTGCTGCGCGCCGACCTGAAGCTGTTCGAATCCTGGCGCGATCTGTCGAGCGGCAACCTCGACATTCCCCTCACCGCCTTCTATGGCAGCGAGGACCCGCTGGCCCCCGCCAGCAACATGGCCAACTGGCGAGAGTTCACCCACCGTGAGTTCGAGCTGATCGAGGTGGCCGGCAATCACTTCTTCATCAAGTCCCAGCGCCAGCGTCTGCTGCAGATCATCAACATCCACCTGGGCCTGCTCGGCGAATAATCCGCCGTCTTCCTCCGCTCCTGCCCTCACTGGCCCGCCGACGATGGCTCAGCCGTCGATTTGGGCCCACTCTTGCTGTCGCCGACTGAAAAAGGGACGTGAGCGGCACGCAGGCTTGTCCGCACACGTCGATCTGCAGACCCACGCAAGGAGCCCAGCGACTGGAGGGCATGACCGGGATCGGCTCCCGCATGCCTTCTCCCAGATATTCAACGACTTCAATTCAGCGCTTCGAAGTTTGCTTCGAGTGAGGCATTCACTCAGCGTTAAAAATTCTGACTTATATAAGCCGGAAGGGGCAACTTCATCTCAACAAAACTTGAACAAGAAGTTTTGCAGCAACTTGTCGCGCGATAAAAATACACGTTAGAAAAGTATTATAAAAACAACTTGCTCGATACTTTCCCCTGTATTAGCTTTTTCTCCGTCGAGGTTTAAAAAACGTCGACCCACTCGGTTATGAACACCTGGCAAGCCTTGGTTTTATTGGCTCTTGAAAACCTATAAAGCCAAGACAGCGGCTCTTTAACGGATAGGCCGGCCAGCACTATAAAACTTTCCAGATTATCAACTCAGGTTTGAGGCCCCTGCTCGCCCGCAACAAATAAGCACTGGTTAAAACACCTATACGAGCCGCAACTAATCGGCCAACAAAACACACTTGAACATCTCAGACAGGTAGCCTAAATGAACGCCAGCAAAGAACTTCTCGACGCCAGGAAAGCCACACTCGGCGCCCATCCCATTTTTACCGAAATCAACACACTTGCCGTTCTTCAACGCTTTATGCAGACCCATGTTTTTGCCGTATGGGACTTCATGTCGCTGACCAAGCGCCTGCAACAGGAACTGACCTGCGTACGTCTGCCCTGGCTACCACCGCAGGACCCCCGCGCCGCGCGGCTGATCAACGAGATCGTGCTCGGCGAAGAGTCCGACGATCGCCCCGGGCAAGGCCATTACAGCCATTTCGAGCTGTACCTGGATGCCATGCGCGAGGTCGGTGCCGCCACCCGGGTGGTGGAACGCTTCGTCGCGCTGCAACAGGAAGGCGTGAGTTTCGACACCGCCCTGCAAAGCGTCGACGCCGATCCGGCCGCCAGCGCCTTTGTCCGCCAGACCGTGCACACCGCCCTGCAGGCGCCGGCCCATTGCGTGGCGGCGGCCTTTCTCCATGGCCGGGAAAGCGTTATCCCGCAGATGTTCCAGCGCATCCTCGACGACTGGGGCATCGGTATCGAGCAGGCGCCGACCTTTCGCTACTACCTGCAACGCCATATCGAGGTCGATTCCGACGACCACGGCCCGGCCGCGGAACAGCTGCTAGAGCGGCTGGTGGCTGGCGACCCGCAACGCCAGCAGGAGGTGTACGCCGCGGCCATCGCCGCGGTGGACAGCCGCATCGCCCTGTGGGACGGGCTGCGCCTGAGCATGGCCGAATCGCCGATCGGGGTGAGCGCATGAACGCCCTCGACTACCAGTCCTTCGCCGACACCTGGGAAGAGCGCGCGACCATCCGTACCCGCCCGCGGCGCATGCTCGAGGACGACGACAAGCTGATCTACCCCCTGAGCCGCCAGCCGCTGGTGCACAGCCAGGGCTTCCTCGAGCACTGCGCCCACCTGCGGGATTTCGTGCTGGTGCAAAGCCTCTACAAATTCATCAACGACGTGGTGATCTTCGAGACTGAGCTGGTGGACAAGACCGCCCGCAATATCGCCAAGAATCGCTTCGCCATCGCCTTTCCCTTCGCCTGTCGCTACGACGCCATGACCGTGGTGGTGGACGAGGACTACCACGCACTGGTGGCGATGGACTTCATGCAGCAGACCATCGCCATGAGCGGCATCGAACCCATCGAGCTGCCCCGGGAAATCGAACTCAGCCGGGCCATCCCCGCGGCCCTGCAGCGGGCACCCGAACACCTGCGTGACGCGGTGGAATTGATCTGCGTGGCCATCGCCGAGAACACCGTGACCAACGATGTCGCCGCTTTCGCCAAGGACGACACGGTCAAGCCGTCGATCAAGGGCCTGATGGCCGACCACCTGCTAGACGAAGGCCGGCACTCGGGGTTCTGGTCGCGCCTGGTGCGCATCTATTGGCACGGCGCCAGCGACGCCGACCGCGCGGAGATCGCCCGGGTGCTGCCGGTGTTCATCGCCCAGTACCTGACCAACGACATCCAGAAGGACTTCGACGTGCGGCTGATCGAGCAACTGCCCGTCGCCGCCCCGATCAAGCAGGCGCTACGCGAGGAGGCGGCGGCCCTGGCCTACCCGATCAACCGCCATCACCCCCTGATCGCCAACATCCTGCGCTTCTTCCGCAGCAGTTCGATGCTGGATTCGGCCTGCGTCCAGGACGCACTGGCCGACTACCTGCCCTAACGGAGGGACCCGAGCATGAGACGCCTCGACATTGTATTGACGGGCCGCAGTCAGGCCCTGAACGAACTGGCCATGGAGCTGGAGCGCCACGGCCATCTGGTGCGGTGGCTGGACTCGCCGCAAGCGATCGCCAACGCCGAAGGGCTGCGGCCCCATCTGCTGATCGACGATGGCAGCCTGGGTGCTTCACCCATCCTCGCGGCGGACACCGCGCGCCTGGAACTGCGCATCGCCCTGATCGCCCAAGCGGCTTGCGGGCTGCCACAGGTGCGCCTGTTCCACCGCCACGACTCCCGGCTGATCGAGCAGGCGACCTTGCCGGAGGAAGCCAGCGGCAATGGCCAGGCCCTGCGCAGCGGTGCTATCGCCAGGCTGGTGGCCAGCACCGCGCGGCTGGTCAGCGGCTTTTCCCGCGGCGCGGCGTTTTTCCACCAGCTCGCTACCCTGGATGAGCCCAGCGAACCGCTGCTGGGCCTGGAGCGCCTGGACTCGCTGGCCTTCGAGCACCGGCACAACCAGCAGCCGGCACCGGCCTTGCTGCGGGAGATGCAGGTGCCGATCGCCCAGCGCATCGACCAGAGCCTGCTGGCCTTCGCCCAGCGCCCGGCCTTGAACATCCAGGGCATCGACTACAGCTACCAGGCCCTGCATCGCCTGAGCCGTAACCTGCAGCGGCAGATGCTCCGACACCTGCCCGCCAACCCCGGCCAACCGCCGGTGATCGGCCTGTGCCTGCCCAAGTCGGCGGTGCTGTATGCCGCCATTCTCGCCACCCTCGGCTGTGGCGCGGTGTACCTGCCGCTGGACCCGGAGCACCCGGCGCAACGGCGGCGCTACATTCTCGATAATGCCGGTGCGGTCCTGCTGCTGCACGACGGCTGCGAAGACCTGGGCGACCTCGACCTGGCGCAACTCGATGTACGCACCCTGCTGCATGACGATGCCGAGGACGCTCTCCCGTTGCTACGCCAGGCACCACCGCCAGAGGCGCCCTGCGTGGCGATCTACACCTCGGGCACCACCGGCCAGCCCAAGGGCGTGTTGCTCAGCCAGGGCAATCTCAGCCACTTCTGCGCCTGGTACATCGGCCATGTCGAGCTGGAGCAAAACAGTCGGGTGCTGCAGTTCTCCACCATCAACTTCGACGCCTCGCTGCTGGATATCCTGCCCACCTTCCTCTGTGGCGCGCTGTTGGTGGTCCCCGATCAGGACCAGCGGCGCGACCCACAGCAACTGCTGGCCCTGCTCCAGCGCCAGCGGGTCAGCCATGCCTTCCTGCCGCCCGCGCTGCTGAGCATCCTGCCCCTGGAGCAGCCGCTGGGCCTGGAGCATCTGGTGACCGGCGGCGACGTCTGCGAACCCTTCGTCATCCAGCGCCTGGCCGGCCAGTGCGCGCTGCACAACATCTACGGCCCGACGGAAACCACGGTGCTGGCCACCACCCGCCGCCTGCGGGTCGGCGACAACCCGCGCAACCTCGGCCTGCCCATCGCCAACAGCCAGGTGCTGATCCTCGACGAACAGCTGCAACCAGTGCCCGAGCGCACCCCCGGCGAGCTGTACCTGGCCGGGCCGGGGGTCGGCCTCGGCTACCTGAACAACCCGGCGCTGAGCGCCGAACGCTACCTGGCCCTGGACCTGCCGGACGGGCGCCGACTGCGGGTCTATCGCACCGGGGACATCGGCCAGTGGACCGACAACGGCATCGAGATCTGCGGGCGGCGGGACAATCAGGTGAAGATCCGCGGGTTTCGGGTCGAGCCGGAAGAGATCGAACACTGCCTGCGCGACGGCCAGCTGTTTCGTCAGGTGGCGGTGGTGATCGACGAGCAGCGGCGGATCCTCGCCTACCTGGCCCAGCCAAATGCCGACGACGCGCTGCAAACCCTGCGCGAACAGGTACGCCAGCGCTTGCCGGACTACATGCGGCCCAGCGCCTACATCGAACTGCCGAGCATGCCCTACACCGCCAACGGCAAGGTCGACCGCCGCGCCCTGCTGGCCCTGCCGCGTACCCCGGGCCGCAACCGCCAGCGACGCCTGCCGCAAAACGCCAACGAACAGCGCCTGCTGCAGCTGTGGGCCGAGCTGCTGGAACTGCCGGCCGAGGACATCGGCACCGACGACAGCTTCTTCAACCTCGGCGGCCACTCGATCCTGCTGTCGCGCCTGCTGCTGGCGATTCGCGAACAGTTCGGCCGCGGCCTGTCGATCAACCGCTTTATCGAGGCGCCGACCCTGAGCAACCTGGCGACCCTGATCGACGGCGCCGCCGACGACGGCCCGGACGCGGCCCTCGACCAGGTGTTCGCCGATGCCCATGCCGAACTCGACCTGCAAGTGCTGCCCATCAGCCAGCTGGGCGACGTGCACAAGGTGCTGGTCACCGGCGCCAACAGCTTTCTCGGCGTGCACATAGTCGAGGCGCTGCTGGAATGGGGCGCCAGCGAGGTGGCGTGCCTGGTGCGGGAAACGCCTACGCAATCGGCCGCCGAACGTTTCGCCCAGGCCCTGCGCGACAACCGCCTGGAGCGTCTGGACCTGAGCCGGGTGCGGGTGCATGCCGCCGACATCAGCCAGCCACGGCTGGGGCTGACGGCAGAGGTGTACGAACGCATCGACCGCGAGTACGGCGCGCTGGTGCACAACGCCGCCAACGTCAATCACGTGCTGGATTACCCGGCGCTGGCACGCGACAACGTCGAGCCGTTGTTCGAGTGCCTGCGCCTGTGCGAAGGGCGCAGCAAGAAGGTCTTCAACTTCGTCTCGACCCTGTCCGCCTCCAGCAGCGTCGACGCCCAGGGCCGGGTGCTGGAACAGCCGCCCGCGGCCACCCCGCCGATCTACATCCGCAACGGCTACAACCTGTCCAAGTGGGTCGGCGAGCGGATCCTGCAACGGGCTCGCGAACAGGGGGTGTGGGTCAATCTCTATCGCCCGGGCAACATCAGTTTCAACAGCCAGACCGGGGTCTGCCAGCCCCACCGGAACCGCCTGATGCTGATGCTCAAGGGCTCGCTGCAACTGGGCCAGGTGCCGCAGCTGGCGATGAACTTCGACCTGATGCCGGTGGACTTCCTCGCCCGCTTCATCGCCTTCCACGCCAGCCGTTATCAGCCGGCCCACGCGGTGTTCAACCTGCACAACCCGCAGCCTTTGAGCTGGGAGGCCTATGTCGCCTCGTTCCGCGAGGCCGGGCGCGAGTTCCGCATGGTCAGCGTCGCCGACTGGCAGCGCCAGCTGGGCCGGGTCGACCGCGACAACGCGCTGTTCGGCGTCCTCGGCTTCTACCTCAATGGCTTCGAGGAAGACATCGGCGACATCTCGCTGATCGGCCACGCCAACGCCGAGGCCGGGGTGCGACGCATGGGCGCCGACTACCCGGCCAAGGACCCGGCGCTGCTGCGCAAGGGCTGCCAGTACCTGAAAGACATCCGCTTTATCTGAACCCACCCACGCTGGAGAACAGCATGAAAAACCTGCAACCCGACACCCTGATCAAGAACCCGAACGCCTGCGAGGTCCTGTCCACCGTGGACATCGGCGCCGATGCCCGAAGCGTCTGGGCCATCGTCGGCAACTTCGCCGGCTTCCCGGCCTTCATTCCCGCGCTGTCGCACATCGAGATGACCGGCGAGGGCGTGCGCTCGGTGCGCAAGAAGTTCTTCCACGACGGCAACATCGTCATCGAACAACTCAACTCACGGGACGACCAGGCGCTGTACATGACCTGGAGCCTGATCTACGACACCCTGGGCATCGGCAACCTGTGGGCGGCCATGAGCGTCGAGGCCCTGCCCGGCGAACGGGCGCGCGCCACCTGGCGCATCGTCGCCGACCCGGCCGAAGGCGGTGCCGAGGTCGCGGCCTTCCAGAAGTTCCTGCAGGGGTTTGCCGATGAGGCAATGGGGAATGTGCGGAGGATGTTCAAGTAAGGCGCTGAAACGCCTGCGCGGGTGCGGGCGCTATCGCGAGCAAGCTCGCTCCTACAGAGGGATCGTGGCTTTCTGTAGGAGCGAGCTTGCTCGCGAAAAAACCAAACGCGATGCGGTCAGGTAGACCGCATCGCGTTTTTTATGTCGCTCGCCGATCAGATCTTGAAGCTATCCACCAGTTGCTTCAGGCGGTTGGCCTGCAGCGACAGGGCGTCGCAATCCTTCAGGGTTTCGTTGAGGTTGGCCACGCCCTGCTGGTTCAGCAGGTTGATCTGGCTGATGTCGACGTTGAGGGTTTCCACCACAGCGGTCTGCTCTTCGGTGGCGGCGGCCACCGACTGGTTCATGCCGTCGATCTCGGTGATGCGCTGGGTCACGCTGACCAGCCGCGCACCGGCCTGGTTGGCCACTTCAACGCTCTCTTCGCTGGACGCCTGGCTGGCGTTCATGGTCGATACCGCTTCGCGGGAGCCGATCTGCAGCGAGGTGATCATCTTGTGGATCTCCTCGGCCGATTCCTGGGTGCGATGGGCCAGGTTGCGGACCTCGTCGGCCACCACCGCGAAACCGCGACCGGCCTCACCGGCGCGCGCCGCTTCGATGGCCGCGTTGAGCGCCAGCAGGTTGGTCTGCTGGGAGATGCCTTTGATCACATCGAGGATGTGGCCGATGTTGTCGGTGCTGGCGTTCAGGGTTTCGATCTGGGTGCAGGACAGGCTGATCTTCTGCGACAGCTCGGTCATGGCCAGGATGGTTTGCTCCACCACCTGGCGGCCATCGTCGGCCTGCTCGCTGGCGCCGCTGGCGTGCTGCGAGGCATCGGCGGCGTTGCGGGCGATTTCCTGGGTGGCGGCGCCCAGCTGGTTGATCGCCGCGGCCACGCTGTTGGTGCGCGCGCTTTGTTCGTCGGAGCCGATGATCGAGGCGTTGGACGACGCCATCACGCGCTGGGACAGGTCGTGCACCTGGCGGGTGGCCGAGGACACTTCGGAAATCGATGCGTGAATACGCTCCACGAACTGGTTGAACGAACCGCCCAGTACGCCGAATTCGTCCTTGCTCTCCACCACCAGGCGACGGGTCAGGTCGCCCTCGCCCTGGGCGATGTCCTGCATCGCACGGCCCATGGTGGTCAGCGGACGCATCAGCACCTGGATCAGCAGGCTGAGCAGCACGGCAATCGCGGCCACGGCGATGAACATCGCCAGCAGCGCCGAGGTGCGGAACTTGCTCAGCGGGGCGAAAGCCTTGTCACGGTCGATGGACAGGCCGATGTACCACTCGGCATTCGGCAGGCCGGTCACCGGGGTGAACGACAGGATGCGTTCCTGGCCTTTGAGCTGCACCTCCTGGGTGCCCTTCTGGATGTGTACGTTGTCGCCCGGGTAGATATCCTTGAGGTTCTTCATCACCTGGTCTTTGTCCGGGCTGACGATCACCTGCCCGTCCGCGCTGACCAGGAAGGCATGGCCCAGGCCGCCGAAGTCCACCGAGTTGATGATCTTCACCAGGGTTTCCAGGCTCAGGTCGCCCCCCACCACGCCCAGCAGCTGGCCGTCCTTTTTCACCGGCATGGCGATGGTCACCACCAGACCGCCAACGGCCGCCATGTAGGGCGGGGTCAGCATGGTCTTGTCGGCCGCCACGGCCTGCTTGTACCAGGGACGCTGACGCGGGTCGTAGCCATCGGGCATCTTCGCGTCAGGCCGCTGGGTGAACACACCGTTGGCCTGGCCCACGTAGGTGAACTGGAAGTTCGTGGTGAACGCCGGCTGGTCCACCAGCCCCGGGAAGTCAGCGTTGGCGCCCTGGTGGGCGACGTTCTGCGAGAGGTTCTCGAGCACCAGGATGCGTCCGCTCATCCAGTTCTGGACGCTGCTGGAAGTGAGGTCACCCGCCTGCTGGATCGACGATTCGAGGTTCTGGCGAATGGTGTTTCGCTGCAGATAGTCGTTGTACAAAGTGAACAACGCGAATGCCAGAACCACTACACCGGAGGCGGCCAAAAGGATTTTATGGCTGAACTTGAGATTCATGTCATGGGACTTCTTATGCCGAAAGTGGGGATGCGTACGGGATGCAACTTTCCATGTAACAGCGCAGGCGGCGTTCTACGACCGCTCTACTTTGGTGCACGCATGGGTCTCACTGTCTGTCGGCACGAGTCGGATAAATCTTAGCGATTTGTCAGAAATGTACGTGTTATCTGCAAAAAACCCGCTGAACGGCAGGCTAGAGCGGTCGCATCGGACTTTTCCGTAGCCGGGCGCCCTGCGGCTGTTGCAAAATCCGAAACCCTTGATGACAATGCGACTAATTATCATTTGTGACACCCAGGCAGTCGCATCCATGTCATCACCTGAGTTCGCGGTACAGGCGCTTTACAGCCATCACCATGGCTGGCTCAACACATGGTTGCGCAGCCGGCTGGGCAACGCCGCCGATGCGGCCGACCTGGCGCAGGACACGTTCGTGCGCCTGTTGCAGCGCACCGAACGCCTCGAACTCAAGGCCCCGCGCGCCTTTCTGCGGACCATCGCCCGCGGCCTGGTGATCGACCACTGGCGCCGCGAGGAAATCGAACGCGCCTACCTGGAAACCATCGCCCATCTGCCAGAAGCCGAAGCCCCCAGCGAGGAAGCCCGCGCCCTGGTGCTGGAGCTGCTGGAAAGCATCGCGCGCATGCTCGAAGGCCTGAAGCCGAAGGTGCGCAAGGCATTCCTGCTGGCCCAGTGCGAAGGCCTGCCCCACAAGCAGATCGCCGAACAGATGGGGCTGTCCCTGCGTTCGGTGGAGCGTTACGTGGCCGACGCGCTGTTCCACTGCTACCTGCTGCGCTATGAGGCGTGAGCGCTGTGGATAACCCTTCGATCAATCTGCGCCGGCCCGTGGACCCCAGGCACCTGGTGGTCAAGCAGGCCATCAACTGGATGCTGCGCCTGCGCAACAACGCCGGTAATCCCCGGCTGTTGCAGCAATGCGATACCTGGCGCGCGGCCCATCATGAGCACGAGCTGGCCTGGCAGCGGGTGCAGTCGTTGCAGCAGGAACTGCACAGCAACCTGCGGGCGGTGCCCGGTGCCCAGGTGGCCTTCGATACCCTGGAAAACAGCGCCCAGCGCCTCGGCCGGCGCCAGGCCCTGAAGCTGCTCGGCGGCGTCATGCTGGTGGGCTGCGCCACGTGGCTGGGCAAGGAGCAACTGGCCTGGCAGCAATGGAACGCCGACTTCGCCACCGCCACCGGCGAACGCCGCGGCTTCCAGTTGCCGGACGGCTCGCGCCTGGAACTCAACACCGACAGCGCCGCCGACATGGACTTCAATGCCCAGCAGCGGCTGATCCGACTCAGCCGCGGGGAAATCATGCTGACCTGCGGGCCAGACCCGCAGGCGAGCCCTTCCAGGCCGCTTCTGGTACGGACTCGCCAGGGCCTGTTCGAAGGGTTCGACGCCAGTTTCGTGGTGCGCATGGAAGGCGGCTGCACGCGCCTGAGCGTCACCGCCGGCAGCGTCGCCATTCACTCGCCACACACCGCCGATGGCATCTCGGCCCGGGTACAGGCCGGACAAAGCTATCGGGTCAGTGGCTCCCAGGCACTGCCGGTGCCGCCGCTGGACATGGACGTGGGCGCCTGGGCCGATGGCCTGATCGTCACCCGCAACATGCGGCTGGCGGACTTCATCCACGAGGTCGGGCGTTATCGCCACGGTTACCTGGGCTGTGCCGACGAGATTGGCGACCTGCGCCTGTCCGGCGTGTTCCGCCTGGAGGACACCGACAAACTGCTGGCGATCCTCCCGCAAACCCTGCCCGTGCGCCTGCGTTATCGCACCCGTTGGTGGGTCACCCTGGAGCGCCTGGCCTGAGGCGCTGCAACTCGTTGAAATTTTTTTGGCGGCTTTTTCCCGTGAGTCCGGCTTAGACAGTAAGCACTTCCATCTGCCTTCAGCGACTCAACGGAACCCTTCCATGATTGTGCACTTGCACCACTTCTCTTCTGCACGGCCCGCCCTCGGCCTGCGCCATGCCGTACGCGTGGCCCTGCTTTCCTCGGCGCTGGGCGTCGCCGCCTTGCCTTGCCTGGCCCAGGCGGCCGAGACGGGCGCGGCCAGCCTCAGCCACAGCTACAACATTCCTGGCGGGGCCCTGAGCGACGTACTCAACCGCTTCGCCCGCGAGGCCGGCATCACCCTGTCGATGACCCCGGCGCAGCTCCAGGGCCGTCAGTCCGCCGGCCTGAAGGGCGAGTACTCCACCGACCAGGCCCTGGGCCAGTTGCTCAACGGCTCCGGCCTGGAAGCGCTGAGCCAGGACGGCAGCAGCTATGTGCTGCGGGCATTGCCCGAGACCGGCGCCCTGGCGCTGCCGACCACCGACATCAAGGGTTTCGCCCTGGGCAATGCCTTGGGCAGCATGGAAGGCTACAACGCCACCCACAGCCAGATCGCCACCAAGACCAGTACCGCGCTGCTGGAAACCTCGCAAAGCGTGTCAGTGGTGACCCGCGAACAAATGGACGACCAGGGCTCGCAAACCGTTTCCCAGACCATGCGCTACACCCCCGGCGTGCTGACCAATCCCTACGGCGCGACCCACAGGTACGACTACGTGGCCATGCGCGGCTTCAACGACGGCTCGGTGGACAACATCTACCTCGACGGCCTCAAGTCCATGGGCGACAGCGGCACCTACAGCACCATGCAGGTCGACCCGTACTTCCTGGAGCGGGTGGACATCCTCAAGGGACCTTCATCGGTGCTGTATGGCCGCAGTTCCCCCGGCGGCCTGGTGGCGCTGACCAGCAAGAAACCGCTGTTCGAGCCCTACCATCAGATCCAGGCCACGGTCGGCACCCAGGGCCAGCGCGGCATGGGCTTCGACTTCAGCGGCCCGGTGGACGACGACAAGCGCATCGCCTATCGCCTGACCGGGCTGGCGGACCGCTCCGACACCCAGTTCGACCACAACAAGGAAAAACGCTACGCCCTGGCACCGACCCTGAGCATCGACTTCACCGATGACACCTCGCTGACCCTGCAGGCGTACCTGCAACACGATCCGGATGGCGGCTACCACAGCGGCATGCCGGCCGACGGCGCGCTGCACCAGCGCAACGGCCAGCGGATTTCCGAGAATTTCTTCGAAGGCGAACCGGGCATCGATCGTTATGAGCGCGATCAGCAGTCATTCGGTTATCAGTTCGAACATCGCTTCAACGATGTCTTCACCGCGCGGCAGAACTTCCGCTACCTCGACTCCAAGGTGAAGCTGGACCAGGTCTACGGCTACGGCTGGACCACCCCGACCAGCAACGAGCTGAACCGCTACTACACCGGTGGCGACGAGAAGCTGCATGCGTTCATCGTCGACAATATGCTGCAGGCCGAATTTCTCACTGGCGCGACCAAGCACACGGTGCTGATGGGCGCGGATTACCAACGGCGCAAGACGGTGGTGGACTGGACCAGCGGCTCGGTGGCGCCGATCAATGCGTTCGATCCGGTCTATGGCAACTCGGCCATCACTTACTACGACCCGCTCAGCTATCTGCGTCGCCTCGAGCAGACTGGCGTCTACCTGCAAGACCTGATCGAGATGGACCAGTGGCGCTTCTCCCTGGGCCTGCGCCAGGACTGGGTGGAGACTTCGGACGAGAACCGCCTGGCCGAAGCCTCGCGCCCGGTGGGCACCGAGATCAATGACAAGCGCACCAAGCTGACGGGCCGCGCCGGGGCGCTGTACCTGTTCGATAACGGGCTGGCGCCTTACATCAGCTACTCCGAGTCCTTCAACCCCAACTCCTACGCAGACAGCGCCGGCAACCCGCTGGCGCCTACCGATGGCACCCAATGGGAACTGGGCCTGAAGTACCAGCCACCGGGCACGGATGACCTGTACACCGCGTCCCTGTTCCGCATCGACCAGGAAAACCTGGCCACCAAGCTGCCCCAGGAAAACTTCTATCGCGCGGTCGGCGCCGTGCGCTCCCAGGGCCTGGAACTGGAAGCGCACCTGCAGTTGAACGACAACCTCAAGCTGCTCGGCAGCTACACCTTCACCGATATCGAGTACTCGAAGTCGATGATCAGCACCCTGAGCACCGCCACCGACATCATCGAGAACAAGGGCAACTCGCCGACCCAGGCGCCGCGGCACATGGCTTCGCTGTGGGCTGACTACAGGTTCGACAGCGGGTCGCTCGACGGCCTGCGCCTGGGTGGCGGTGTGCGGTATGTGGGCTACAGCTGGGCGGATGCGGAGAACACCATGAAGGTGCCGTCCTACACGTTGTTCGATGCCTCCATCGGCTACGACCTGGGCAAGGTCGGCCTGAAGGGCGTGGATGTCCGGCTCAATGTCAACAACCTGACCAACGAATCCTACATCGCTTCCTGTGCCAGCCTGAGCTTCTGCTACATGGGCGAGGAGCGGAACGTCGCGGCCACGGTCAGCTACCAGTTCTAATTATTTGTCGTTCCCCCGAAGCCAGCGCACGCGCTGGCTTTGTCGTCTCTATGGGAAAATTCCATGCGCGCAATTCTGGTTCTACTGCATCGTTATATCGGCCTGGCCACCGCGGTGTTTCTGCTGTTGGCGGGGCTGACCGGCAGCCTGCTGGCCTTCAATCACGAGCTGGACGAGTGGCTCAACCCGGGGTTCTACGAGGCCCCTGCCGAGGGTCAGGCATTGCCGCCTGGAACCCTGGTCGACCAGGTGCAGGCGCAGCATCCACGCTTGCAGGTCTGGTACATGGAGTACCCCAACGAGCCCGGGCATACCGCGCTGCTCGCCGCAGTACCGCGTAACGATCCGGCCACAGACAAACCGTTCAACGAACCCAACCAGGTGTTCTATCTGGACCCGGTCAGTGGCGAGCAGACCGGCAAGCGGTTCTGGGGTGCCTGCTGTTTTCAACGGGAGAACCTCATCCCCTTCATTCTCGAGTTCCACTACAACCTGACGCTGCCGGGTAATTGGGGACTGGTGTTGATGGGGCTGGTGGCGATCTTCTGGGTCGTCGATTGCTTCATTGCCCTGTTCCTCACCCTCCCCCGTGGCCGGCCGTTCTGGAAGAAGTGGTCGACCGCCTGGAAGATCAAGGGCGGGCACGCCTATCGTCTCAACATGGATCTGCATCGGGCGGGCGGGTTATGGCTGTGGTTACTGCTGCTGCCGATCGCCATCAGCAGCGTGGCGATGAACCTGCCGAGCCAGGTGTTCAAGCCGGTGGTATCCCTGCTCTCGCCGATCGAACCGAGCGTCTATGAAGCCCGTGGGCGTATGCCCAGCGATCAGTTGGGAGTCACCCGACTCACCTATCAACAGGCTTATGAACGGGCCCAGGAAGAAGGCAAACGGCTGGGCCTGACGGCGGCGATCGGCGAGCTGTATTACAGCTTCGAATACAACTTTTATGGCGCCGGTTTCGGCCAGCACGATACCGAGGCCCATGGTAAGTCGTGGTTGTTCTTTCATGGCACGGATGGCCGCCTGCTGGGGCAGGAGATCGCTGGGCAAGGCACCTTGGGCGAACGCTTTTATCGGCTGCAACTGCCGATCCATGGTGGCCGGATCATCGGTTTTACCGGGCAGGTGCTGATTGCGGTGTTGGGGTTGGTGATTGCGGTGTTGTCCGTCACCGGGATCTATATCTGGTGGCGTAAATGGCTGGCTCGCAGAAGCAGCAAGATGCGTCAGCGGTGAAGTGAGAGGCGCTTCACT
>NZ_JAQZAB010000088.1:0-2126 GCF_028640915.1 Pseudomonas sp. B3G-3
TTCGAGAACCTGGTACCGAACCCGACACCGGCGGTGACCACCATCACCGACTCGCCGGACGCCACCGGCCTGACCCTGTCGGCCACCGGTACGGTCGTGGAAGGTGGCCAGATCACCTACACCGCGACCCTGACCAACCCGGCGCAGACCCCGGTCACCGTGACCCTGTCCAACGGTTCGACCATCACCATCGACGCCGGTAAAACCACCGGCACCGTGGTAGTCGATACCCCGGCCAACGACGTCTACAACAACGGCAGCACGGTCAGCACCAGCATTACTGGCGCCACCGGCGGCAACTTCGAGAACCTGGTACCGAGCACCACGCCGGCACAAACCACCGTGACCGACTCGGTGGACAACACCGGCCTGAGCCTGACCGCCACCGGCAGCGTTGTGGAAGGCGGCCAGATCACCTACACCGCGACCCTGACCAACCCGGCGCAGACCCCGGTTACCGTGACCCTGTCCAACGGCTCGACCATCGTGATCGAGGCCGGCAAAACCGTCGGCACCGTGGTGGTCGATACCCCGGCCAATGACGTTTACAACAACGGCAGCACAGTCAGCACCAGCATTACCGGCGCCAGCGGCGGCAACTTCGAACAACTGACGCCCGACACCACGCCGGCGCAGACTGTCATCACCGACTCCGTGGACGACACCGGCCTGAGCCTGTCGGCCAGCGGCTCGGTCGCCGAAGGCGGCTCGATCGTCTACACCGCCACCCTGACCAACCCGGCCGGCACGCCGGTCACCGTGACCCTGAGCAATGGCGCAGTGATCACCATCGCCGCTGGCGCGACCACCGGCTCGGTGAGCGTTGCCGCGCCTGCCGACGACGTCTACAAGGACGCCGGCAAGGTCGAAGCCACCATCCAGGGCACCACTGGCGGCAACTTCGAAAACCTGGTGCCGAGCACCACGCCGGCGGTGACGGACATCACCGACACCATCGATACGTCGACTGTTTCGCTGACCGCGACTCCGTCTGTGGCTGAAGGCGGCACCGTGGTGTACACCGCGTCGGTGACCGCTCCAGTGACTGGCTCGCCGGTTGTGGTGACCCTGTCCAATGGCCAGACCATCACCATTCCGGTCGGCGAGTCTTCCGGTACCGTCAATATCACGGCACCTAATGATGCCCTCGCGGGCGGCAGCTCCCTGAGCGCGACCATCACCGGTGCAACGGGCGGTAACTACGAGAAGCTGGACGTCGACGCCAAGCCTGCCGAGACCTCGGTGACCGATACTCCGGACACCACCAATCTGAGCCTGACAGCGACTGACACCGTCGCTGAAGGTGGTTCGATCGTTTATACCGCGACTCTGACCAACGCCGCTGGTACGCCAGTGACCGTGACCCTGTCGAATGGTGCAGTGATCACCATTGCTGCCGGCGCTACCACGGGCTCCGTCACCGTCGCTGCTCCAGCTGATGATGTGTACAAAGATGCCGGCAAAGTCGAAGTCAGCATCAAAGAGGCTGCTGGCGGCAACTTCGAGAACCTGGTTCCGAGCACCACGCCAGCCGTGACCGATGTCACCGACACCATCGACACCAGCACTGTTTCGCTGACTGCTACTCCGTCAGTAGCAGAAGGCGGCATTGTCGTTTACACCGCGTCGGTGACCGCTCCAGTGACCGGTTCGCCGGTGGTCGTCACCCTGTCCAACGGCCAGACCATCACCATTCCGGTGGGCGAGTCGTCGGGCACCGTAAACTTCACAGCGCCAAACGATGCCCTGGCCGGCGGTAGCTCCCTGAGCACCACCATCACTGGTGCCACCGGCGGCAACTACGAGAAGCTGGATGTCGATAGCAAACCTGCCGAGACCTCGGTTACCGATACCCCGGACACCACCAGCCTGACCTTGAGCGCCACAGACACCGTGGCCGAAGGCGGCTCGATCGTTTACACCGCCACTCTGACCAATGCAGCCGGGACTCCGGTGACCGTGACTCTGAGCAACGGCGCGGTGATTACTATCGCTGCCGGTGCTACCACGGGCTCCGTCACCGTCGCAGCGCCTGCTGACGATGTGTACAAGGATGCGGGTAAAGTCGAAGTCACCATCAAGGATGCTGCTGGCGGCAACTTCGAGAACCTGGTGCCGAGCACCAC
>NZ_JAQZAB010000089.1:0-4701 GCF_028640915.1 Pseudomonas sp. B3G-3
CAGTTGGTGGACAAAGCGGTTGGTGGGGTAAACCACCTGGGTGTGATCCCAGTCCTGGCGGATGCCGCGCTGCTCTTCCAGGGTCAACAACGGCAACTCGCCCAGGCCGGTCTGCGGATGCGCCATCAGGCTCAGCAACAGGCTCTGCAAATGCCCGCCCAACTGCAGCATCGAAGCCTCGGAGAACGACTCGCGGGCGTAGATCAATTCGAACGACAGGCTCTGGCCCAGATTGACCGCGACCGTCAGCGGGTAGTTGGTCTGCTCGTGGTTGCCCACTGCGCCGAACTGCAGCTGTGCCGGCGCGCCTTTTTCCAGGGCCTCGGACACCGGGTAGTTCTCGAACACCAGGATGTTGTCGAACAGCGCATCGCCACCCAGGCCGGCCCAACGCTGTACTTCGTACAGCGGCGTGTATTCATAGTCGCGCAGCGCCAGGTTGCGGCTCTGCACCGCCTGCAGCCATTGGCTCACGGTCATGTCCGGACGTGGCGTGGCCACCACCGGCAAGGTGTTGATAAACAGGCCCACTTGCTGCTCGATGCCCTTGAGCTCGGCCGGACGCCCCGCCACCGTGGCGCCGAACACCACGCTTTCCTGGCCGGTGCAGCGCTGCAGCAACAGCAGCCAGGCCGCCTGCACCAGGGTATTGATCGTGACCTTCTGCTGACGGGCGAACTCGCCCAGGCGCGCGGTCTGCGCCAGGTCCAGCTCACGATGATGCTTGCCATGGCCTGTACCGGCGGGAATCTCCGCGACCCGGGACAGGGCCTGGGTCAGGCGGGTCGGTTCGTCCAGCGCCTGCAATTGTTCTTTCCAGAAGTTCTCGCAGGCCTGGGCATCCTGGCGTTGCAGCCAACCGATGTAATCCCGGTAGCGGCCGGGCGCATGGTTCGGCAACTGACCGGCATAACGCTGCAGCACTTCGCCGAGCAACTGCGAGTTGCTCCAGCCGTCCATCAGGATGTGATGGTTGGTGTAGATCAGGTGATGCCGCTGGTCGTCGATACGCACCAGGGTCAGGCGCAGCAACGGCACCGCATCCAGCTCGAAGCCACGCTGGCGCTCGGCGGTTGCCAGGCTGTCCAGGGCTTCCTGCTGCTGCGGCTGGCCACGCCAGTCATGCTCGCTGCAATCCAGGGCGATGTGCTTGTGCACCACCTGCAGCGGGGTCGACACCTCGCCCTGCCAGATAAAGCCGGTGCGCAGGATATCGTGCCGATCGATGGCCGCCTGCCAGGCCTGCTGGAAGCGCAGCGGGTCGAGCCCGTCCACGTCCACTCGCAGCTGGTTGATGTAGTCGCCCGCGGCCTGTTCATACAGGGTGTGGAACAGCATGCCCTGCTGCATCGGCGACAGCGGGTAGAGGTCTTCGACCTCGGCCAGCGCCACCGGCAGGCGGTCCAGCTGTTGCTGGTCCAGGCCGGCCAGCGGGAAGTCCGAAGGCGTCGCGCCGCCCTGGCCCGGCTCGCAGCAATGCGCCACCAGAGCCTTGAGTTCCGCGGCATAGTCATTCGCCAGGTGCTGGATGGTCGCGGCGTCGAACATCTGTGTGCTGAAGGTCCAGCTCAGGCTCAGCTCACCGCCATAGACCTGGCCATCCAGGCTCAGCCAGTTGCTCAGCGGGGCCAGCGGGCTCTGGTCGTCGCCCTTGGCTTCGCCGGTTGGCTTGAACAGGGAATCCTGTTCGTCGAAGCTGCCGTCGAACTGGCCCAGGTAGTTGAAGGTGATACGCGGCACGGCCAGGGCCGCGAGGGTTTCCTGGGCATTGGCATCCCCCAGGTAACGCAGGGCACCAAAGCCGATGCCCTTGTTCGGCACCGCGCGCAGCTGTTCCTTGATCTGCTTGATCGAGTCGGCCAGGGCCGCCCGGGGCGTCAGCTTCACCGGGAACATGCTGGTGAACCAACCCACTGTGCGGGTCAGGTCGAGGTTATCGAACAAGTCTTCGCGACCATGGCCTTCCAGTTGCACCAGGGCGCTGGCCTCGCCGGTCCAGCGGGTGATGACCCGGGCCAGGGCGGTGAGCAGCAGGTCGTTGATCTGCGTGCGGTAGGCCGCCGGAGCGTCCTGCAACAGGCGCTGGGTATGGGTCTTGTCCAGGCGCGAGCTCAGGCTGCTGGCATGCTGGTTCTGCAACGGCGTCACGGGGTGATCCAGCGGCAGGCTCGACTCCACGCCTTGCAACTGGGCCTGCCAGTAGTCCAGTTCCATTTGCAGCGCCGCGCCTTGGGCATAGGCCTGCATATGCTCGGCCCAGGCCTGGGTCGAGCTGGTCTTGGCCGGCAATGCCAGGGGCTGGCCGGCGCTCAGCTGCGCATGGGCCAGTTGCAGGTCCTCCAGCAGGATCCGCCAGGACACGCCATCCACCACCAGGTGGTGGATCACCAGCAACAGGCGCTGGCTGCCGTCCGCCAGGCTGAACAGCACGGCCCGCAACAGCGGTCCGTCCTGCAGGTTCAGGCTGCGCTGGGCCTCGATCGCCGATTGTTCCATGGCCTGGGCGTTATCCACCGCGACCTGCCAAAGCAGGCTCGGCCGCTGGCCGGCATCGGCGAACCGGGCGGACCAGCCATCGGCCTGCTGGCTGAACTGCAAGCGCAGGGCGTCATGCTGCACCCACAGCGCCTGCAAGGCGTTTTCCACGACTTCGGCGCGCAATGCCTGGGCCGGCTTGAGCAGTACCGACTGGTTCCAGTGATGGCGCTCGCTCATCGGCGATTCGAAGAACCACTGCTGCACCGGCAACAGCGCGGTCGCGCCACGCACCGGGCCCTGGTCGATCTGCACCCCGCCCTCGCCCTGCCCGGCCACCGCCGCCAGGCCTTGCACCGTCTGGTACTGGAACAGGTCCCGGGGAGTAAAGCGGATGCCGGCCTGGCGGGCGCGGCTGACCACCTGGATCGAGATGATCGAGTCGCCGCCCAGCTCGAAGAAGTTGTCGGTGACGCCCACCTGTTCCAGCTTCAGCACATCGGCCCAGATCGCCGCGATCTGCTGTTCCAACTCGTTCTGCGGCGCGACATAGACCTGTTGCAACTGCTGCGCGTCGACCTTGGGCAAGGCCTTGCGGTCGAGCTTGCCGTTCGGCGTCAGCGGCAGCGCCTCGAGGAACAGCAGGTAGGCCGGCACCATATAGTCCGGCAGATGTTCTTTCAGCGCAGTCTTGATGCTTTCGCGCAAGGCCACTTGCGCGTCACCGGCAACGGCCGCCTCGGCATCGCCCGGCACGATATAGGCCACCAGCTGCTGGCCGTTGTCGCCGTCATGAGCCAGGACAAAGGCTTCGCGCACCGCGGCCTGCTGCACCAGCCGCGCTTCGATTTCACCCAGCTCGATACGGAAGCCGCGGACCTTCACCTGATGGTCGATACGGCCGATGTACTCGATCACCCCGTCGGCGCGGTAGCGGGTCAGGTCGCCAGTGCGGTACAGGCGGCCACCGTCGCTGGAAAACGGATTGGGCACGAACTTCTCGGCGGTCAGCCCTGGACGCGCCAGGTAACCGCGGGTGACCCCGGCGCCGGCCAGGTACAACTCGCCGGCGCTGCTCACCGGCACCGGCTGCAAATCCGGGCTCAAGATATAGCTCTGGGTATTGCTGATGGCGCGACCGATATTGGCCTGGCCACCGGCCTCACGACGGGTATAGGTCGAGTAGGTGGTGTCTTCCGAAGGACCGTAGAGGTCGTAGACGTGTTGCAGGCCCGGTTGCTGGTACAGGCTATCCACCAGCGCCTGCTTCAGTGGTTCCCCCGCCAGGTTGATGATCCGCACACCGGGCGGAATCTGCCCGCTGCGCTGCAAGGCGGCAATCGCCGACGGCACGGTATTGATCAGCCGCACCCGGTCGCGGTCCACCAGCTCCGGCAACTCCAGGGCGTTGCGCGCCAGGACGATAAAACCGCCGCTGGACAGGGTGACGAACAGCTCCCACACCGACAGGTCGAAGCAGATCGAGGTCGAGGCCAGCACCCCTTGCAGGTCATCGGCGCTGTACACCCGGCTCGACCAGTCGATCAGCGCCAGCACGTTGCGATGGGCAATCGCCACGCCTTTAGGCAAGCCGGTGGAACCCGAGGTGTAGATCACATAGGCCAGGTTGTCCGCGGTCGCTCGCGGCGCCGGGTTCTCCGGCGAATAGCCGTCCAGCCAGCCCGGTTGCGCATCCAGTTGCAGGGTTTGCAGGGACTCAATAGCCGGCAGCAGCGACAGCAACGCACTTTCGGTCAGCAGGATCTGCGCCTGGCTGTCGCGCAGCATATGGGCCAGGCGATCCTGTGGATAATCCGGGTCCAGCGGCACATAGGCGCCACCGGCCTTGAGCACCGCCAACAGCGCCACGACCATCTCCGGGGTGCGCTGCATGGCCACGCCGACACGAACCTCAGGCCCTACCCCCAGTTCGATCAACTTGTGCGCCAGGCGGTTGGCCCGGGCATTGAGGTCCAGGTAATTCAGGCTTTGCCCGGCAAACAGCAGGGCCTTGGCTTCAGGGGTTTTCCGCGCCTGGGCCTCGACCAGTTGATGCACACCGTGCTCGCTCGGCAACTCGACCGAAGCCGGAGCCCACTCATGCAGCAGCTTGTTCTGCTCCGCCGTCGCCAGCAGGGGCAGATCCCCCAGGCGTTGCCGGGGTTGCTGGACAATGCCCTGCAGCAACTGCACCCAGGACTGGGCCAGGCGCTCGATGGTCGAGGG
>NZ_JAQZAB010000090.1:0-158311 GCF_028640915.1 Pseudomonas sp. B3G-3
CCTTTCGCAGCCTGCGGCAGCGGCTACAAAAGCTTCATCAGGTGGTCATGAAAGTGTGGGCGCCTTACCCCCAATCTCTGTGGAGCTGCTTGTGGACAACCTGAGTGCAAGCGGCTACAGGCCATGTTGGCTGTGCCCTACAGACAGGCGATCATTTTTTGATCAGGCCTGGTAAGCACGGCTGAACGCGGCGGAGTTGGAGCGCTAATAGTGATTCCGCTGGAGGTCCTTCGGACCTTTCGCAGCCTGCGGCAGCGGCTACAAAAGCGTCATCAGGCGGTCATGAAATTGTGGGTGCCTTACCCCCAATCTCTGTGGAGCTGCTTGTGGATAACCTGAGTGCAAGCGGCTGCAGGTCAGGCTGGCCGTGCCCTACAGACAGGCGATCATTTTTTGATCAGGTCTGGTAAGCACCGCTGAATACTGCGAAGCGGGAGCATAAATAGTGATGCCGCTGGAGGTCCTGCGGACCTTTCGCAGCCTGCGGCAGCGGCTACAAAAGCTTCATCAGGNGGTCATGAAAGTGTGGGTGCCTTACCCCCAATCTCTGTGGAGCCGCTTGTGGATAACCTGAGTGCAAGGGGCTGCAGGCCATGCCGTACAAGCCCTGCAGAGCACTGAACATTTTTTGATCACCCCTTGTATAAGCCACTGCGGGGCGCATGGAGCATTGGCGGCGGGCCTGCCTCGGGTAGAATGCCTGGCTTATTCCGCCACGCCGCCGCCCGCCATGACTTTATCCAGCACCACCCTGCCCCATCACGTCGCCATTATCGGTGGCGGCCCCGCCGGCTTGATGGCGGCCGAGGTGCTGAGCCTGGCAGGCATCCGCGTCGATCTCTATGACGGCATGCCGTCGGTGGGCCGCAAGTTTTTGCTGGCCGGGGTCGGCGGCATGAACATCACGCATTCCGAGGCCTACCCGGTCTTTCTCTCGCGTTATGCCGAACGGGCTCCGCAGATGGCCCCGCTGTTGCGCGAGTTCGGCAGCGAGGCGCTGTGCCAATGGATTCACGGCCTGGGCATCGAGACTTTCGTCGGCAGCTCGGGCCGGGTGTTCCCCACCGATATGAAAGCCGCGCCGCTGCTGCGCGCCTGGCTCAAGCGCCTGCGCGATGCCGGCGTGGTTATCCACACCCGCCATCGCTGGCTCGGCTGGAATGTCGATGGCAGCCTGCGCATCCACAGCCCGGAAGGTGAAAAGTCGGTCCAGGCCGACGCCCTGCTGCTGGCGCTGGGCGGCGGCAGCTGGGCACGCCTGGGTTCGGATGGGGCCTGGATGCTGCCGCTGGAACAGCACGGCGTGCAACTGGCGCCCCTGCAACCGAGCAACTGCGGGTTCGAAGTGCAGGACTGGAGCGATCTGCTGCGCAGCAAGTTCGCCGGCGCCCCGCTGAAGAATGTGGCCATTGGCCTGAACGACGATATCCCCCGCCTCGGCGAATGCGTGATCACCACCACCGGGGTCGAGGGCAGCCTGATCTATGCGCTGTCGGCGCCGATTCGGGACGCGATCAACCGCCACGGCTCGGCCACCGTGCATATCGACCTGCTGCCGGGCAAACCCCATGACCGGATCCAGGCCGCGCTGAGCAAGCCACGGGGCTCGCGCTCCATGGCCAAGCACCTGCACAGCCAGCTGGGCATCGACGGGGTAAAGGCCGCACTCTTGCGCGAACTGACCACTGCCGATTGCTTCGCCGACCCGGCGCTGCTGGCCAAGGCGATCAAGGCCCTGCCGTTGACCCTGGTGAGGACCCGGCCGCTGGACGAAGCCATCAGCAGCGCCGGCGGCGTGACGTTCGAGGCCATGGACCAGCGCTTGATGCTCAAGCAATTGCCCGGCGTGTTCTGCGCCGGGGAGATGCTCGACTGGGAGGCGCCCACCGGCGGCTACCTGCTCACCGCGTGTTTCGCCAGCGGGCGGGCAGCGGGATTGGGGATGATCGAGTGGTTGCGGGAAAAGGCCTGAGGCCTTTCGTGTAGCCGCTGGCGCAGCCTGCGATCGGTCTGGGCGGCATTGCGACGTAACGGCGTAAAACCAAACGCCCCGGTTTTCCAGGAAAACCGGGGCGTTCGTTTTTGCGAGGACTTCGTCCTCGATCGCAGGCTACGCCAGCGGCTACAGAAGCGAGCGGTGTTGAACGCTCGCCAGGCTTACGGCTTGCGCTTGCGCGGCCCGGTGTTGAACGCCGGCACCTTGCGCACCGGTTTCACCGCCGGGGCTTCGGCCACTTCGCCGCTGTCCACCCACTTGCCCAGGTTGCGCTTGCCGCCACCGCCGGAAGCCTTGGGCTTCTTCGGCTTTTTCGGCTTCTTGATCACCTGGCCGCTGGCGTCGGTTTCCGGCACCCGGTGATCCGGAATGAAGTCCGGCTCGTCATGGCGCTTGAGGGTCTGGCGGGTCAGCATCTCGATGGCCGACAGCAGGTTCACTTCATCGGCGCACACCAGCGAGATCGCCTCACCGGTGGAGCCGGCGCGGCCGGTACGGCCGATGCGGTGGATGTAATCCTCGGCGACGATCGGCAGGTCGAAGTTGACCACCAGCGGCAGGTCCTCGATGTCCAGGCCACGGGCCGCCACATCGGTGGCCACCAGGATCTGGATCTCGCTGGCCTTGAAGCGGTCCAGCGCACGCTGGCGGGTGGCCTGGGGTTTGTCGCCATGGATGCCGTCGGCATTCACGCCCTGGCCCTGCAGCCTTTCCACCAGCGCGTCCACGCCGTTGCGGGTCTTGGCGAATACCAGCACCTGCTTCCAGCGGTTCTTGCGCAGCAGGTGGCTGAACAGCTCCGGCTTGCGCTTCTTGTCCACCGTCACCACCCATTGCTTGACGGTGTTGGCGGCAACGTTGCGCGGGCTGACTTCAATGCTCAGCGGATCGTTGAGCATCTGCCCGGCCAACAGGCGGATGGCGTCGGAGAAGGTCGCGGAGAACAGCAGGGTCTGGCGCTTTTTCGGCAATGCCGCGTAGATGTCCTTCAGCTCTTCGGAGAAACCCAGGTCGAGCATGCGGTCGGCTTCGTCCAGCACCAGGGTCTGCAACTGGCTGAACTTCACCGCGTTCTGCCGGTACAGGTCGAGCAGGCGCCCCGGGGTCGCCACCAGCAGGTCGATGCCTTTGCGCAGCTTCATCATCTGCGGGTTGATGCTGACGCCGCCGTACACCGCGTAGGTGCTCAGCGGCAGGTGCTCGGCGTACTGGCGCACGCTCTCGTGCACCTGTTCGGCCAGCTCGCGGGTCGGCACCAGGATCAGCGCGCGTACCGAGTTGCTGGCCACTTTCGGCCCTTCCAGGGTCAGCGATTGCAGGAGCGGCAAGGCGAAGCCGGCGGTCTTGCCGGTGCCGGTCTGGGCCGCGGCCATCAGGTCGCGACCGCCCAGCACCGCCGGAATGGCTTGCGCCTGCACCGGTGTCGGGGTCTGGTAGCCAAGCGTTTCGAGGGCGCGCAGCAAGGGTTCGATCAGGCCAAGAGTGGCGAATGTCATGGGGATACCGTAGGGAAAAAAGTCAGCGCAGGTGTGCAATGGGCGGCAGTTTACCCTAATTCAGGCGGGTTTCTTTCGGGCTGACGAGTTGCCCTGCCTCCCGCCGTTACGGGGCCCCGGGCGGTGAGCAGCGATAATCTTTGTAGACGCGCCTGGAGCTGCCGGGAGAGGATTCAGTTCTTTTATCCCCATCGCCCCGTCGAAGATCCAGGAGCCTGACCCGTATGGACACCCCCAACCCCTTCCAGACACCGGCCGCCGAGTTGCAGACCCCGGCTGCATCGACCGAGCCATTACGCCTGTACAGCATCAACGCCGTCGGCCTTGCCACCTTCCTCGGCACTTCCCTGGCGGGGTCCTACATCATCGCTGCCAACCTCAAGACGCTCGGCCGCGAAAGCGAAGTGAAGAAGGCCTGGTATGTCGGTATCGGCCTGCTCGTCCTGATGATGGTGTTGAGCGCAGTGTTGCCGGAAAGCGTTCCAGCCGTGGTCTTCGTACTGCCACCGCTTTTTGCGATGAACACCTACGCGCGCCAGCTCTTCGGTCCGGTCGTCATCGAACACAAACTCAGCAAGGGGCCTTTCTTCTCCTTATGGCGCGTCGCCGGGATCAGCCTGCTGTTCATGCTGGCCTTCGTCGTGGCGCTGATACCGCTGGTGATGCTGTTCAACCCGGCCTGAGTACGACAGGCTGGAACAAAAACGCCGGGCAATGCCCGGCGTTTTCGATCGTGCGCCAACCGGCCACTTCAAGCGGTGGCTTCTTCCTGTATCGCGGCGGCTTTTGGCTTGCGCCATTGCGGCAGGCCGATCAACACCACGGCACTGATGATCACCACCATCGCCAGCGCCTCCTCCAGGCCGATGGTCTCGCCGACAAACACGATCCCCAGCAGCACCGCCACCGCAGGGTTGACGTAGGCATAGCTGGTGGCCGCCGCCGGGCGCACGTGCTTGAGCAGGTACATGTAGGCGTTGAAGGCGATGATCGAGCCGAAGCCGGTCAGGTACGCCAGGGCCGCCCAGCCTTCGATCGGCGGAACGGCGGCCAGTTGTTCACCGCTCCACCAACTGCCGATCAACAGCACCGCGCCACCCACCAGCATCTCGACGGCACTGGCCATCGCCCCTTGCGGCAACGGCAGGTGCTTGCTCCACACCGAACCGAAGGCCCAGGCCGCCGCCGCGAACACCAGCAGGGCCGCGCCGGTCGGGCTCGACTGCAGGTTGGAACCGAGGTTGAGCATGGCGATGCCGATCAGCCCGAGGACGATCCCGGCCCATTCCAGGCGGGTGTTGCGCGCGCCCCAGAAGTAACCGCACAGCAGGGTGAACAGCGGCACCGTGGCCACCGCCAGGGCTGCCACTCCGGACGCCACGCCCATGTGTTCGGCGACGGTGACCGCGCCATTGCCGCAGCTCAGCAGCAGGATGCCGATCACCCCTGCCGCCCGCCATTGCGCCCAGGTCGGCGCCGGTGCCCCGCGCCAACGCAGGAAGCCGTACATCAGGCTGCCGGCGATGACAAAGCGGATGCCCGCGAGCATCAGCGGCGGCCAGTATTCGACACCGATACGGATCACCAGGTAGGTCGACCCCCAGATCACGTACAGCGCAAAAAAAGCGGCAATCAAAGGCAAGGGAAAACGGCGTAGACCAGGCATGGGAAGCTCGAAGACAGGCAAGGGAGAGGGCTTATTCTAGAAAGCCGGCCGGCGGAACTTAAGTTACAAAACCTGTTTAAAGCGCCAGTACACTTTTCAAAACACGGAGATTGTGGCTATAACCCATGCTTTCGAAAGTCGCTGTATTTGGAAGCCTTATCATGGACAAATATGACCGCATGCTCCTCGCCGCCCTGCTGGAAAATGGCCGGGCGAGCTACGCCGAACTGGCGCGCAAGGTGAACCTCTCCGCTCCGGCCGTGGCCGAGCGGGTGGCCAAACTCGAAGCCAGCGGAGTGATCACCGGCTACCAGGCCAAGGTCGACCTGGCCAAGCTCGGGCTGCCGATCCAGTGCGTGATCGAACTGCGCATGGCCCAGCACGGCAATCAGAAGGCCTATGACGAACTGAGCCGGATCCCGCAACTCACCGAATGCCAGCGGGTCACCGGCGATCCGTGCGTGATCATGCGCGCCGCCGTCGGCTCGATGCCGGAGCTGGAAGAGCTGATCAACCGCGTTGCCCAGTTCGGGTTCAGCAAGACCTCGATCGTGCTCTCCAGCGCCATCGAACAGCGCGTGCCGCTGGGGCATCTGGAAAGCAACGGCAAATAAGCCAATCCACGCCGCCTGTAGCCGCCTGTAGCCGCTGCCGAGCCCCAGCGAGGCTGCGATCGGCTCCGCAGGAGACGCGCTCTTGAGGGCCTTGGAAGGCTCTTCGAGCCTTATCGCAGCCTCGCCAAGGCTCGGCAGCGGCTACAGATGGCTACAGGCGGCTACAGGGATTACGGATCAGGCGTCGCGATGACGCTTGAGGTGTTCGCCGATCTTGGCGGCCGGCACTTTCTGCAATTTGCACAGGAAGTCGTGGGACAGCTCGCGCAGCCCGTGTTTCTGCCGCAGCTCCAGCGCCAGGTGCGCGGTGAGGTTGGCGGCCATTTCCGCGTCGGCCATGGCCCGGTGAGCCTGGCCGGTATGGGGCAGGCAGGCGAACGTGGTGAGAGTGCCGAGCTTGTGGTTGGGCGCCGCTGGCATCAGGCGCCGGGCCAGCAACAGGGAACAGGCAAAGTTCTGCAAGCGGGTGCGCTTGATCCGGCCCAGCTCGTAGTCCCAGAACTTCTGGTCGAACGCGGCGTTGTGCGCCAGCAGCGGCGTGGTGCCGACGAACTCGTTGACCTCGTTCATCACCTGCTCGGCCGGCGGCGCGCTGCGCAGCATGGCGTTGCTGATGCCGGTCAGCTGTTCGATGAAGGCCGGCACCCGCACGCCGGCATTCATCAGGCTCTGGTAACGCTCGACGATGCGCCCCTGCTCAAGGATCACCACGGCGATTTCCGTGGCCCGGCAACTGCTGCTCGGGGAGATCCCGGTGGTTTCAAAGTCGATGACTGCGATGCGTTCCAAACCTGTCCAGCTCCATACAAAAAATAGTCAGCTCAGCTTTTGAGCAGTAGCGCGCCTTCGATCGGCACGTAGCGCGTGGCCGCGCGAATCAGCGAATTGGCGGTGAGTCCCGGTACGCCATAGGCAACCGCTTCGACGCCGTGCTTGCTGATGATGCGCTCCAGCAACAGGTCGAAATCGCCATCACCGGAGGCCAGCACCACTTCGTCGACATGGTCGGCGGCGTCCATGATGTCGATGGTGATACCCACGTCCCAGTCGCCCTTGGCCGAGCCGTCGCTGCGCTGGATATAGGGTTTGAGTTTTACCGTGAAGCCCAGGTTGCGCAGGATCTGCTGGAACTGCTGCTGCTTGCTGTCGCCCCGGTCGATCGCATAGGCATAGGCCTCGACTATCTGCCCGCGTTGGCTGATGTCGGCCCACAGGGCGGCATAGTTGAAGTGGCAGCCATAGGCCTGGCGCACGGTGTAATAGAGATTCTGGACATCGGCGAACACAGCGATTTTTTTCACCGCTTATCCTCATGGCGCTCACGCGCGCGAACTGGGCCGGGACTCAAACCCTGAAAAGTCGCCCAGTATGCCAGCCAGAAGGAAGGTTCCGCGAATAATCGGTCCGGGACGCAGTGGCGTTCCGGACCGATGGCGGATCAGACGAAGGAATCGTCGTCGGAAAAGAACGAGCTGTCGTCGTTGCCGTAGTCGGCATCGCTGAAGCCGCCCTGGTCGTTGTTGCCCCAGGAGTCGTTGTTGGCCATGCGCTGCTCGTCATTGCCCCAGCCACCCGCGTTGTCGCTGGCGGGTGCCGGTTCTTCCTTGATCACTTCGACGATTTCCTGTGGCTGCTGGTTGCCATGGAACAGGCTGCTGAGGCCTTGCGCCAGCATCACGCCACCCGCCACGCCGGCGGCGGTCTTCAGCGCGCCGCCGAGGAAGCTGCTGCCAGCCGCGGCCGGAGCCTGCTGGGGCGCTGCATAGTTTTGCTGGGGATAGCTCTGTTGCGGGTAATTCTGCTGCGGCGCGCCGAAGTTCTGCTGCGGCTGCGGGCTGAACGCCGGCCGCGCCGGCTCGCGCCAGCCACCGCCGGACGAGGCCGGAGCACTTTGCGTCGGCGCCGGCTGCGGATCGCGGGAACCACCACCGAAGATGCTCGAAAGGAACCCGCCACCGCTGCTGGGCGCCGGTGCCGCGGCCTGGGACCTGGCCTGCTGCAGCTCGGCCTGCAATTGCTGGACCTGCTGGGTGAGTTGCTTGTTCTGCTCGTCGAGGCTCTTGATTGCCGCCTCTTGCACCAGAATCGCCTGGGTCATGAAATACCCGGCGGCAGGCTGCCGGGCCAGATGCTCCTTGATCCGCGTCTCGGCCTGGGCGTCACGCGGGGCTGAATCCTTCTCGGCTTGCTGCAACCGTGAAAACAGTCCATCGATCAGGGTTTGCTCTTCGCTGTTCATGGCGACCTCTTTAGATTGCCGGTAAAAAACTGGGCCTTGCCTGTCATGCACAAGGTGCAACCAGTAATGGGGCTGCCCAGCGGGCTTTCAATAGCCTTTACCTAACGTTTACGTTTGCTCGCCCGGGGGCTGCATCGGTTAAAGTGTCCAACCGCTTTTTGTGATCTGCGATAACCACTGATGAATCCGTTAACCGTTCTGCGCGACTCCCTGTACTTCTGCCAGCGCAACCTGGGGCGCATCGTCCAGCTGTGCCTGCCGCTGGTGGTCCTCGAAGCGCTGCTGCAGCAGGCGGTGGACAGCTCGCTGGGCCCCGAGGCCTTTCCCGGCTACAGCGTGGTCGTCGGCCTGCTGATCTACCCGCTGTACACCGGGGTGCTGATCCTGTTCCTCGATGCCCGCAGCCGTGGCGAATCGCCACTGGCCCGCGACCTGCTCGCCGCGACTGTCAGCCTGTGGCCGCGTTTTGCCCTGCTGACCGCCATCAACACCCTGCTGATCCTGCTGGGCCTGTCGCTGTATTTCCTGCCCGGGCTGTGGCTGATGGTGACCCTGGCCTTCGCCGAATACCTGCTGGTGCTCAAGGGCCTGCAACCACTGGCCGCGATCAAGGAAAGCTTCCGCCTGACCCGCGGGCACTTCCTGCGGATCCTGGTCTGCATCCTGGCCGTGATGGCCCCGCTGTGGGTGCTCAAGGGGGCCAGCCTGGCGGCGTATCCCGAGCCGGGTCCGATGCTGTCGCTGCTGATCGAAAGCGCCCACAGCTTCCTGCAATTGTTCACCAGCGTAGTGGTGTTCCGGCTGTTCATGCTGATCGGTGACTCGCCCGAACAGGCGTGACGCCAAGGTCCGGCCGCTCTACCCCTTGGGCCGCGGCCCCGCTCTCGGTTATGCTCGGGCTCAATCTTGCAACGCCATAAGCCGAGCCGATGCCCCGTCCACTTCGCCTCATCCTCCTGGGCCTGCTGATCAGCGCAGGCCTGTTGTCAGCCCTGGTCTACAGCCTGACCTGGCGCCCCGACGCCAAGGAGCCGCTGCCAGTCGCCTGCACGGGCAAGGTGCCCAGCCTGGTGCCGGGCCAGGCGCTGAAGGTGATGACCTGGAACGTGCAGTACCTGGCGGGCAAGCGCTACGTGTTCTGGAACGACCAGGCCCGGGGGCCGGACGAGCGCCCGACCCCGGAGGACATGGCCTTCAGCCTGGACGAGGTGGCCCGGGTGATTCGCGACGAGCAACCGGACATCGTGCTGGTGCAGGAACTGGACGACGGCGCCAAGGCCAGCGATTACCAGGACCAGCTCAAGCTGCTGCAGGAACGCCTGACCGACCTGTATCCCTGCAGTACCCGGGCCTTCGACTGGAAGGCCGATTTCGTACCCTCCCCGCACATCTTCGGCAGCGTTGGCCGGCAACTGGCGACCTTGAGCCGCTACAACATCAAATACGCCGAACGCCTGCAATTGCCGGTGCCCGAGGCCAATTTCATCAGCCGCCAGTTCCAGCCGAAAAATGCCGTGCTGGTCAGCTACCTGCCGTTAAGCGACGGCGGACAGATGGCGGTGCTCAACACCCACCTGGACCGCGCGACGAAGCCCGACGACACCCTGCAAGCCCAGGTGAACGCGGTAACCAGGATCCTCGACCGCTTCGAAGCCCGCGGCACGCCCTGGCTGATCGGCGGCGACTTCAATCTGCTGCCCCTGGGCCAGTACCAGCGGCTCGCCCCCGAGCAACGCACGCCCTACTCCGCCGACAGCGCGTTGCACAGCCTCTGGGACAAGTACCCGATGATCCCCACCAACAACGAAGCCAGCGGCATCGACCGCGCCCTGTGGCTGACCCACTACCCCAACGACCCGGCCCTGAACGGCCCGGATCGCACCGTCGACTACCTGCTCCACAGCCCACGGATCAAACGGGTCGAGGCCCAGGTACGGCAGGACGACACCCTGCGCATCTCCGACCACCTGCCGCTGATCGCCCGCTTCCTGCTGCCCGCCGCGCAGTAACCTGTAGCCGCTGCCGCAGGCTGCGATCGACCTGGGCGGCATTCCGACAACGCGGGCGCAGGATCTTGAGACCGCTGAAGGCCTTCGGCCTTATCGCAGCCTGCGGCAGCGGCTACACGGTAGGTTACTTGCGCGGTTTGGCGCGGGCCGTGGCCTCGGCCACCAGCGGGTCATCCGGCCAGTAGTGTTTCGGGTAGCGGCCCTTGAGGTCCTTCTTCACCTCGGCGTAGGTGCTGCGCCAGAAGTTCGCCAGGTCCTGGGTGACCTGCACCGGCCGCTGTGCCGGGGACAGCAGGTGCAGCTTGACCACCTGCCGGCCACCGGCGATCCGTGGTGTTTCCGCCAGGCCGAACAGCTCCTGCAAACGCACCGCGAGAATCGGTGGCTGCTCGCTGTAGTCGAGGCGGATCGACGAGCCGGACGGCACCGTCAGGTGGTGCGGCGCCAGCTCGTCCAGGCGCTGTGGCAATGGCCATGGCAGCAGGTTGTGGACAATGCTGGCCAGCTCCAGGTTGGCGAAGTGGCTGAGGCGCGAAACCTTGCCCAGGTACGGCAACAGCCAGCTCTCCAGGCTCTTGAGCAAGGCCACGTCGCTGACATCCGGCCACTGGCTTTCGCCCGTGGCCTCTAGATCGAGCTGGCGCAACAAGGCCACCCGCGCCTGCCACTGGCGCAGTTCCGGGGTCCAGGGCAACAGCTCCAGGCCCTTGCGCCGCACCAGATTGACCAGGGCCTGGCACCGCGCCGCCTCGTCCAGCCCGGTCAGCGGCTCACGGCTGAGCACCAGTTCGCCGACCTTGCGCTGGCGCTCGGCACGCAACACCCCTTCGCGCTCGTCCCAATCAAGCTGGTCGACGCTGCGCACCTGCTCGGCCAGGACCGAGTCGAACAGCGCCGGATCGAAGTCCGCCGCCAGGTAGATGCGCTCTTCCCGCTGCCCCTGGCGACTGCCCAGGTCGGCGATCACCAGCCAGGGTTGCTTCATCAGGCTGTCGGTTTCGCTGAACAATGCCGCGCGGCCGTTGGCCAGCCGGTACTCGGCACCGCCAGGACGGCGTTGCTGGGCGACCCGATCCGGATAGGCCAGCGCCAGCAAGGCGCCCAGCCAGCGCGGATGGTCCGGGTCCGCCACCGCCTGGCTCGGCTGCCCACGCAGATAACCGCGGTACTGCCGGGCCAGTTGCCGAGCCCGCTGTACGCCGCCCTGGGCGCCGCGGGCCGCGCGCTCTTCGCCGGACAGCAGCACCAGACGGCTATGCAGGTCGGCACCGCCGCCGCGCAGGATGTCGCGCTCGCCGAGCAAGGCGGCGACGTCGCAGGCCATGTTCGCCAGCCCCAGGGCCTGGCCGCGCAACAGCAGATGGGCAATGCGCGGATGGGCCGGCAACTCGGCCATCGCCTGGCCATGGGCTGTCAGCTTCCAGTCTTCGCCGGCTTTGGCGGTCAGGGCGCCGAGGCGTTCAAGCAGATCCTGGGCCTGGGCATAGGCCGCGCCAGGCGGCACATCCAGCCACACCAGTTGCGCTGGCGTCACCCCCCAGCGCGCCAATTGCAGGGCCAGGCCCGCCAGGTCCGCCTGGAGAATCTCCGCGCTGCCATAGGCCGCCAGCTGTTCGTGCTGGTCCTGGGACCACAGGCGATAACACACGCCCGGTTCCAGACGCCCGGCCCGACCGGCGCGCTGGGTGGCGCTGGCCCGGGAAATACGCTGGGTGTCGAGACGGGTCATGCCACTGCCCGGGTCGAAACGCGGCACCCGCGCCAGACCGGCATCGACCACCACGCGCACGCCGTCGATGGTCAGGCTGGTCTCGGCGATATTGGTCGCCAGCACCACTTTGCGCTTGCCGGGCGGTGCCGGTTCGATGGCCGCGCGCTGCGCCGCCAGGTCCAGCTCGCCGTGCAGCGGACAGAGCAGGATTTCCGGGCGCTCGCCCACGGCATCGGCCAACTGCTGATGCACCCGGCGGATCTCGGCCTGCCCCGGCAGGAACACCAGGACGCTGCCGCTTTCATCGTTCAACGCTTCAAGGATGGTCTGCACCAGCCGCGGCTCGATGAACTCGCCCGGCAGGAAAGGCCGCCCCCAGCGCACATCGACCGGGAACATGCGGCCTTCGCTGCGCAGGATCGGCGCGTCGTCCAGCAGCCCGGCCAGGCGCTCGCCTTCCAGGGTCGCCGACATCAGGAGGATTTTCAGCGGCTGCTCGTCACGGAACAGATCACGGCCATTGAGGCTCAAGGCCAGGGCCAGGTCGGCGTCGAGGCTGCGCTCGTGGAATTCGTCGAAGATCAGCAGGCCGACGCCTTCCAGCGCCGGATCGTCCTGCAGGCGGCGGGTCAGGATCCCCTCGGTGACCACCTCGATGCGGGTGTTCGGGCCGACCTTGCTGTCGAGGCGAATACGGTAGCCCACGGTTTCGCCGACCTTTTCCCCCAGTTCGCTGGCCAGCCGTTCGGCCGCCGCCCGCGCCGCCAGGCGCCGTGGTTCGAGCATGAGAATGCGTTGTCCGGCCAGCCAGGGTTCGTTCAACAGGGCCAAAGGCACGCGGGTGGTCTTACCGGCGCCGGGCGGTGCTTCGAGCACGGCCTCGTGGCGTGTCGCCAGGGCTTCACGCAGGGCAGGTAAAACTTCATCAATTGGCAAAGAATTCATACTGGCTCCCAAACAGAGGCGCGAGTATAACGGCGAACTGCCTGGCGTTAATCACGGTCTGAATTCATACCGGCAACGCTTCAGCCTTGCTCTTTCGTGTCTGTTCAGGAGATTTACATGCGTATTCCTTTCCGCATCATCGGTGGCGTCCTGGTTGCCACCCTGCTGACTCAGCTCACCGCCTGCGGCTCGATCTTCTTCCCCGACCGGCGCGGCCAGATCGACGGCAAGATCGACCCGCTGGTAGCCGTGCTCGACGCCGTGGGCCTGCTGTTTTATGTGATCCCGGGGCTGATCGCCTTTGGCGTCGACTTCGCCACCGGCGCCATCTACCTGGAGCCGGGCAAGACCGCGCAGGTCGACCCGCACAAGCTGCAACAAGCCATAGGCGCCGACGGCCAGGTCGATAACCACAAGTTGCAGGCTATCCTCGAAAGCGAGCTGGGCCGCAGCTTCCCGCTGGACGATCCACGCCTGATCCAGCACAAGGGCAGCGCGCAGCAGCTGGCCCTGTACGGTCTGCAACCGGCAGCCTGACCCTCGCGTTTCTTGAAGGAACAAGCCTTGTATGAGCAGTAGCCCGGAACACGCGCGCCTGTTGCGCCTGGCGACCCGCGCCTCGCTGGCGGTGGCCAGTATCCTGATCGTGGCCAAGGCCATCGCCTGGTGGCTGAGCGGCTCGGTCAGCCTGCTGGCGGGCCTCACCGACTCGCTGCTCGATGGCGCCGCGTCGTTCCTCAACCTGCTGGCCGTGCATTACGCCCTGCGCCCGGCCGACGCCGATCACCGCTACGGCCATGGCAAGGCCGAGTCCTTGTCGGGCATGGCCCAGGCGCTGTTCATCGCGGTGAGCGCGGTGCTGATCGGGGTACAGGCCGTCGAGCGCCTGCAGAACCCGGAACCGCTGGGCGCTCCGTGGGTCGGTATCGGCGTGATGCTGCTGTCCCTGGCGCTGACTGTTGCATTGCTGATGGTGCAACACCGGGTGATCCGCGAAACCGGCTCCACGGCGGTGCGTGCCGATTCGCTGCACTATCGCTCCGACCTGCTGCTCAACGGCAGCATCCTGCTGGCGCTGGTGCTGGCCAGTTTCGGCTGGCAGCAACTGGACGCCTGGTTCGGCCTGGCGATTGCCGTCTACATCCTGTGGAGCGCGATCCAGATCGCCCGCGAAAGCGTGGCGGTGCTGATGGACGAGGAGCTGCCGCCCGAGGTCAGCCAGCACATGCTGGAACTGGTGTGCGCGGTGCCCGGGGTACTCGGCGCTCATGATCTGCGCACGCGGATTTCCGGCAACCACTGGTTCGTGCAACTGCACCTGGAATTACCCGGGGAGCTGACCCTGTCGGTGGCCCACGGCATCAGCGATCAGGCCGCCGAGGCGATTCATGCGGCCTATCCGCGGGCCGAGGTGCTGGTGCACGCCGACCCGCAGGAAGTGGTGCAGGCCGCCCGGGCTCAGTAAGTCACCTGATAGCCGCGCGAGCTCAGGCAACCACCCTGGGCCTGGCGGTAGGTCTGGACCACTTCCGGCGCCGGTGGATAGGTCATTGCCGCCGGATCGAAGCCACTCTGCTGCACCGCCCAGCGATAACAGTCGTAGCGATCCTGATTGATCTGCTGCGGGCTCTGCCCCCTGACCGGGTAGGCCAGCACGTTGTAATCATTGCCGGCCTGCGGTGGCGGGCTGGCCGCAGGCGGCTCGACCACCACGTACTGCTGGGTACTGGCCTCGTAGCTGTAGTAGGCACCCGCGGCCAGGAAGAACAGCGCGCTGCCGATCCACACTTCCCGCGCGTAGTCCGGCAGGTAGGCCACACGGATCCCGTAGGGTGGGCGCACCACCACATACCGTGGGCCTTGCGGGCGGTACCAATAGCCACCGGAGAAGTAATAGTCCCGGCCGCGATAAGGAACGCGGTAATGCCGGTCCGGGAAGCGATCGATCACATAACCCGGCCGATATTGCGGACCTGGCCCCCAGCCATTGCCACGCCCCTCCGGACGGCCCGGCCAGCGATAGTCGTAAGGACGCGAGCCCGGTCCGCCGGTCTGCCAATGCGGGTTGTAGTCGTTACGGCGCGGGATGTCCTGGTAATAACCCTGGCGCGGTTCCTGGGTCTGGCGGACGGTATCGGGGCGGCCCTGGATCGGCAGGTTGGCGGATGGCTGTGCCAGTCGTCCCCGCCCTTGATCATTCGGCCCGTGGTTCTGCCAGCGCCCGTTCTCGACGTTGCGCTCGAACTGCTGGCTGTTGTCGCCGCGAATGATTTCAGTCTGCTGGCGCGACTGATGGCTTTCGCCTCGCCCCTGGCCGTTGCCCGGATAGCCGTCGTTGCTGCGCTGGCCGCCATTGGACCAGCCACGGCCGTCATTGCGGTCATCGGCGAGCCCCTGCGCACTGACGCCCACACAGAGCAAACCAACACCTGCCAAACGCCAGATGCGCGATTTCATGCTATTCCTCACTACGGATAGGGGCCTGTAGATAAGACTGGAAAAGCCCAGGCCGGTTCTGCCACAGGTTATCAGTCGCAACACTTATTTATTGAGGGCGCCACGGGATATTTCCTGGCGCGCAGGCAATAAAAAAGAGGGACCCGTCGGCCCCCCTTTGAGAATTTCGTCCGTGCTCGACGCTTATGACGCCGGCTCACCTCACGCCGTCTTCTGGACAGTGTGTAGCCCGGGGGCCGGCTCAACCCTGTGGGATTGGCGGCCGCGGCAGGCCTGATTCGGCGGGCCGCAGTGGACTCTATGTCCGGGCAGTGATTCTGGTGATAAGAATAGGCCTGGCGCGCCGACAGAGGATTGCGAAGATTGCTCCAATAAACATGACTTGCGCAATTTTTAACCCAGGATAGATAATATCGCGCAATAGTTATGACAAAGGCCTGATCCATGAGCAAACTCGACCGATACGACCTCAGCATTTTGGCGGAATTGCAGCGCGACGCCCGCATCTCCAATCAGGAACTGGCCGAACGTATCGGCCTGTCGCCTTCGCCGTGTTCGCGTCGGGTCAAGCAACTGGAAGACGACGGCTACATTTCCCGCCAGGTCGCCCTGCTGGACCGCAAGATGCTCGGCCTGAGCCTGACCGCCTACGTGCTGATCGGCATGGACCGCCACACCCCCGAGCGTTTCGAGAACTTCGAGGCGGCGATCCGCAGCCTGCCGCAGGTCCTCGAATGCAGCCTGGTGACCGGGATGGACGCTGACTACCAGCTCAAGGTGGTGG
Organism: Pseudomonas sp. B3G-3; assembly: GCF_028640915.1. NCBI lineage: Bacteria > Pseudomonadati > Pseudomonadota > Gammaproteobacteria > Pseudomonadales > Pseudomonadaceae > Pseudomonas > Pseudomonas sp. B3G-3. Next base: position 15,918 of record NZ_JAQZAB010000090.1, read on the forward strand.
TGCCGGACATGGACCACTACCAGAAACTGCTGCTGGGCCATCTGACCCGCATCGAAGGCGTGACCAGCGTGCGCTCCAGCTTCGTGCTCAACCAGGTGCTCAACAGCACCGAATTGCCGCTGACCCACCTGCGCAACTGATCTGTATCTGTAGGAGCAAGGGGGACGCCCAGTTCTTGCTCGCGATAAATGTTCCTGGCTACACATCACCTGAACCCAGAGATTGCTATCGCGAGCAAGCTTCGCTCCTACAGAAGATCCCGATGGTGTGACGACGAAGCGCACCTGGATCAATGCCCGGCCGCGGCCCCTTGGCGTATACTCGCCCGCGCCTTTTAGCCTTGCCTGTGCTGGAGATATTCGATGGATCCTGCAGTATTCGAAGAGTGGATGATGACCGGCCTGGTAACCATCCTGATCATTTTCATGGCCTTCATCGTCTGGGATCTGGCGAAGAAGTCCAAGGCCGGACGCTTCGGCTCGTTCATCCTGTTCTTCGTCCTGGGCCTGGGCGTGGCCGCGTTCATCATCAAGAGCGTGGTGATCGGCCTGATCGAATCCGGCGCCTTATAAACGCGCCGGAACCTCCTTCCACTGGCCCTGATCGAGCCCTTCGATCGTCCAGTCGCCGATCCTGACCCGCACCAGGCGCAATGTCGGCAAACCCACGGCAGCCGTCATGCGCCGCACCTGGCGATTGCGCCCTTCACGAATGATCAACTCCAGCCAGCTGGTGGGCACGCTCTTGCGAAAGCGTACCGGCGGGTTGCGCGGCCACAGCTGCGGTTCCTCCAACTGCCGGGCTTCGGCCGGCAGGGTCATGCCGTCATTCAATTCCACGCCATCGCGCAGACGCTGCAATTGCTCGGCCGTGGGCTCGCCTTCCACCTGCACCCAATAGGTCTTGGCCAGCTTGTGCTTGGGATCGGCGATGCGCGCCTGCAACTGGCCGTCGTTGGTCAGCAGCAGCAAGCCTTCGCTGTCGCGGTCCAGGCGGCCGGCCGGGTAGATGCCGGGTATCGCGATGAAGTCCTTGAGGGTCGCCCGCCCTTCGCCGTCGCTGAACTGGGTCAGCACATCGAAGGGTTTGTTGAACAGGATCAGCTTCGGCTCGGCCGGTGGCGCTTTGGCAACACGGCGTGGCGCGGAGGAAGACGAAGGACTCTTCACGCCAGGGCGGCGGGAAGCGGGACGCGGAGGACGAGACATGGCGGACAGAACATCTAACGGTCAGGGCCGACCATGCTAGTGGCCCGACCGTTAAATGACCATCCCGCGATCAGCGGAACGGCGGCTCGTCGAAGCTGCGCAGCTTGCGCGAGTGCAGCGAATTGAGCTCGGTACGCAGCAGGTCCACCGCGGCGATACCGATCTTCAGGTGCTGGCTGACCGCGCGCTCATAAAAGGCGTTGGCCGAACCCGGCAGCTTGATTTCGCTGTGCAGCGGCTTGTCCGAGACGCAGAGCAACGTGCCGTACGGCACCCGCAGGCGATAACCCTGGGCGGCGATGGTGCCGCTTTCCATGTCCACCGCCACGGCGCGGGACAGGTTGATCAGCGGACGCTCCTGGGCCCAGCGCAACTCCCAGTTACGGTCGTCATAGGTCAGCACGGTGCCGGTGCGCAGGCGTTTTTTCAGGTCGTCGCCCTTCTCGCCGGTGACGTTGGCGGCGGCCTGCTGCAACGCCAGTTGCACTTCGGCCAGGGCCGGAATCGGAATGTTCGGCGGCACCACGCGATCGAGAATGCCGTCGCGACGCATGTAGGCGTGGGCCAGCACGTAGTCGCCGATGGTCTGCGACTGCCGCAGGCCGCCGCAGTGGCCGATCATCAACCAGCAATGCGGACGCAATACCGCCAGGTGGTCGGTGATGTTCTTGGCATTGGACGGGCCGACGCCGATGTTCACCAGGGTCACGCCGTGGCCGTCGCTGGCCAGCAGGTGATAAGCCGGCATCTGGTAGCGGTGCCAGACCACCCCGGCGGCGATCGACGAGGCTTCGCCGTGGTCCATGCCCTTCTCGATGATCACATTGCCCGGCAGGACCATGCGCACGAACCGCGGATCGCTGCGCAGCTGTTCAAGACCGTGGGTGATGAACTGGTCGACATAACGGTGGTAGTTGGTCAGCAGGATCCATGGCTGCACATGGCGCCAGTCGCTGCCGGTGTAGTGCACCAGGCGGCGCAGGGAGAAATCCACCCGCGCGGCATCGAACAGCGCCAGGGGCAGCGGGTTGGTGTTTTCCCAATCGTACAGCCCGTCGGCGATGCCATCGGTGGCGGCGGACAGGTCGGTGCTGGGGAATACCCGCGCCAGCACCGCGGCGGTGACGCCGGAACCGGCCAGTTCATCGCCCTGCTCGACCACGTACGGATACGGGATGTTCTGCTCGCTGACACCCACTTCCACAGTCACGGTGAAGTCGTGCATCAACGGCACCAGCTGTTCCAGCAGGTACTTACGGAAGGCGGCGGGATGGGTGACCGTGACGCTGTAGGTGCCCGGCAACTGGACCTTGGCGTAGGCGCGGGTGGTCTGCGGGACCTCGCCCTGGCAGTGATAGGTCAGGCGCAATTGCGGGTAACGAAACAGGGCGCGCTGTTCGGCGTCGGGTTCGACGCGGTCCTTGAGGTAACGCTTGAGCGCCTGGCTCAGCGACGTGGTGGCCCGCTCATGCAAAGCGGCAAGCCGGTCCACGGCTTGCTCGGCGGTTTGAACGACAATAAAAGCTTCGGTCACGGTAAGCATCCTGTGTTCTGATCTTGCAGGCCTTCATCTTGCCTGCAACGCCGTCTCACGGGAACAACGGAATATCTGCCAGGAACGAGCCTGCTCGCGAAAGACCTTTCAAGCCCCAAGGAATCGGTGGCCCGGAATATTTATCGCGAGCAAGCTCGCTCCTACACCTGGCGGCGTCAGAAGCCTGCCGGGGTCGAGCGCGCGACTATCGCCTCGACATCCAGCCCCCGCGGCAAGGTGCCGTAGACCCTTCCTCCCGAACCCAGGCGACTGGCAATAAAGGCATCGCTGACCACCGCGTTGCCGGCTTCCAGCAACAGCTTGGCCTGCAGGCCCAGGGCGATGTCCTCGGTCAGTTGGCGGGCGCGGTACTGAATGTCGTCGGTGTCCTGGAAGGCGCCTTTCAGGTTGGCGATATGCGCGGCCAGGCGCCTGTCGCCATGGCCGTCACCCAGCTCGGCGAACAAGGCATCGAGCACACCCGGCTCCTTGGACAAGGCGCGCAGCACGTCCAGGCACTGCACGTTGCCGGAACCTTCCCAGGTCGAGTTGACCGGCGCTTCGCGGTACAGCCGCGGCAGGATGCTCTCCTCGACATAACCGGCGCCGCCCATGCACTCGGCGGCCTCGTTGATCATCGCCGGGGCCCGCTTGCAGATCCAGTATTTGCCCACCGCGGTCACCAGTCGCGAGAACATTGCTTCTTGCGGGTCATCCAGATTGTCCAGCGCGCGACCCATACGCAGGCTCAAGGCCAACGCCGCCTCGCTTTCCAGCGCCAGGTCGGCCAGCACGTTCTGCATCAAGGGCTGCTCGCTGAGCACCCGCCCGCCCACCAGCCGATGGGCGCAGTGATGGCTGGCCTGGGTCAGGGCCTGGCGCATCAGCGAGCTGGAACCGACCATGCAATCGAAGCGAGTCATGGCCACCATCTCGATGATGGTCGGCACACCGCGCCCCTCTTCCCCGACCATCCACGCCAGAGCCCCGCGGAACTCCACTTCGCTGGAGGCATTGGAGCAGTTGCCGAGCTTGTTTTTCAGGCGCTGGATATAGAACTGGTTGCGGCTGTCGTCCGGACGGTGGCGAGGCAACAGGAAGCAGGTCAGGCCTTTTTCGGTCTGGGCCAGGGTCAGGAAGGCGTCGCACATCGGCGCCGAGCAGAACCACTTGTGGCCCACCAGTTCATAGGCCTGCCCCGGCCCCGTAGCGCCCACCGGATATGCCTTGGTGGTGTTGGCGCGCACATCGGTACCGCCCTGTTTCTCGGTCATCGCCATGCCGATGGTGACGCCGGCCTTGTGGGCCATGCCGACATTGCGCGGGTCATATTCGGTGGCGAGCACTTTCGGCAGCCATTGCTCGGCGAGGTCCGGCTGCAGCTTCAGCGCCGGCACACAGGCGAAGGTCATGGTCAGCGGACAACCGCTGCCGGCTTCGGCCTGGCTGTGCAGATAGGACATGGCGGCGCGGGCGACATGCGCCCCAGACTGCGGATGAGTCCAGGGCAAGGACGTCAGGCCGTGCTCGATGGCGGTACGCATCAGCTCGTGATACGCCGGGTGAAACTCCACCAGGTCGAGACGATGCCCATAACGGTCATGGCTGGTGAACACCGGCTTGTTCTGGTTGGCCAGGAACCCCGCCTCCATCAACGGCCCACCAGCCAGGGCACCGTAAGCGTCGATCCGCGATTCGGCCCAGCCGGCGCCAAAACGCCGTGCCCACTCCTGCAACGGCAGATCGATTCGATAGAGGTTGGTACCGTCCAGGGAAGGTGGCTGGTTGGTGACTTCGTGGGTCTCGGCGAACTGGTGCAGGTTCATCTCGGGGGCTCCTTGAGGGGTGTGCCAGAACCTCAGTTAAGCACCCCCTCCCCGACGAACAAAGTGGCATACCCGCCTAAATACCGGCGCTTTCGCCCTGTTCCGGAGCCAGCACACGACGCGCCAGAACGCTTTGCAACTCTTCGAATTTCACCGGCCAGGAGAGGTAATCGAGCAGGCAGCGCTCAGCCTCCAGGCCATGTGCCGAGGCCGACACCAGCAGCACCGGCAACCCGGCGCAACCCGGCATGCCATGCACCTGGTCGCACAGTTTGAGCGCCTCGGCCTGCTCGATCTGGCAATCGAGCAGCACCGCATCCACCGACTCTCGGCGCAGCAACGCCAACGCCCCGCGAGCATTCTCCGCCGTGCGCACCTGATACCCCAGCTTGAGCAGCATGCCGCGGATCACCAGCTGATTGATGCTGTTGTCGTCCACCAGCAGCACGCTGCAATCCTGCGGCAGGCGCCGGACGGAGCGGACCCGCAAGGCCGGCTGGGACGCCATCGGCTGTTCGCCGTCCAGATCAAAGGTCACCTCCAGGCGGAAACAGCTGCCGCGCCCCGGCTCCGATTCATGGGTCAGATGGCCACCCAACAGATCCACCAGTTGCCGACAGATCGCCAGCCCCACGCCCAGCCCGCCATATTCGCGGGTCATCGAACCATCGAGCTGGAAGAAACGCTGATACAGCGAAGCCTCATCGAGATTGACGAAACCGATGCCGGTGTCGATCACCGCGAAGGTCATCGCCAGCCGTCCCGGCGCCGTCGGCTTGCCGGTCACTCGCAGGACCAGGCCGCCCACCCGGGTGAACTTGATGGCATTGTCCAACAGGCACTCCAGGCACTGGCTCAACTTGCCGCGATCGCCTAAAAGCCGGTCAGGCAGCCCGGCGGCCAGGTCGACATCGAAGCCCAATCCCTTGGCCGAGGCATTGGCGCAAAACTGGCCCCGCAAGGCATCGAGCAGCGAACGCAGGCTGAAGGTCTCACGCTGGGCGCTGAGCTTGCCGGCCTGCAGCTCGGTCAGGGTCAGGATGCCGTTGACCATGCGCATCATGTCCCGGGCCGAACCGGCGGCGGTCTGCTGGTACTGCTCCAGCTCCGGGTCGAGATCGACGGTCTGCATCAGCTCCAGGGAACCGATCACGCCATTCATCGGCGTGCGCAGTTCGTGGGTCAGGGTGGCGAGGAATTCATCCTTGAGCCGGTTGCTGTGGGCCAGCTGCTGGTTGAGCACTTCGAGCTTCTGCCCGGCATCGAACAGGGTCTGGGCCTGCTGTTCGCGCATCGAATTGATGCGGTCGGCCAGGGCCAGTGACAACAGCGCCACTTCGATGGCCGAACCGATCTGGCTGGAATACATGGTCAGGAACATATTCGGCAGATAGCCCAGCACCATCAGAGTATTGATGATCCCGCCCACCAGGAACGCCGACCAGGCGATGATGAAGTAGCGCGCCACGCGCATGCCGCGGCACCAGGCGACGATGCCGGAGACGAAGATCACCACGGTAAAGATCAGCGCCAGGGCCGTGGCCAGGCGCAACGCCAGGGCGTAGCTGGTCATCAGCGACAGGGCAACCACCACGGCGCTGCACAGGATCAGCACCAGCAGCAGGCGATCGACCCAGCGGCTGTGGCGGGCGGTCTGCAGGAAGCTGCGGGCGAACAGGCTACCGAACAGGGCCGCCGCGCCAATGAAGAATGGCGTCGCCGCGTTGGCCCACCACGGGTTGTCCGGCCAGAAGTACTCCACCGCGGCGCCGTTCACCGACACCTGGTACAGCCCGAACGAGGCGATGTAGAGGATGTAATAGAGGTAACTGGTGTCGCGCACGCTCAGGTAAATGAACAGGTTGTAGACCAGCATCCCCAGCAGCACGCCGTAGATCAGGCCGAGCACATACAGGCGCACCGGCTGCGCTTCCAGGTACGCCGTGCTGGACCAGAGCGTCACCGGCGCCTGGACCGAGCCCTGGCTCTGCAGGCGCAGGAACAGGGTCTTTTGCTCGTAGGGCGCAAAACTCAGGTCGAACAGGTAATTGTTCTGGCGGATCTGCCGGCTGTCGAACGGCAAGGCATCGCCGGTACGCTGGGCCAGGCGGTAGCCACCGGCCTCATCGGGCAGATACAGCTCCAGATGATCGAGCGGCGGATAGGCCAGTTCCAGCAGCCAGGTGTGTCGTATGGAGGGGTTGGCGGGACGGTAGCCGAGGTCGATTTTCAGCCAGAATGCCGAGCGGGAGTAACCGGCGTTGAGGGTGGGCTTGTCATGGGCTTTGAAACTGCCGGCCATGGCCGGTGAACTGACATCCGCGATCGTTGCCTGACCACTCGCGTCTTCAAACACTTGCATCACCCGACCCAAGGGCAGGCTCTGGGTGAACTCGTCGAACTCGACCGCGCCAGCCAGCATCGGCAAGCTCAACAGCAACATCAGCAAATAGCGCATAAAGCCCCAGCGTGGCCTGTCCGGTGGTGTCAGGAAGCCCCCCATTTCCCTTTGAGTAGACGTGAAACCGGCATGACCTGTTATTGGTTTGGATCCACTCTAGCATAGCCGTTGGTGGCCAAAGAACACCATGAAAAGTTTTAGTTTAAAGGCTCTAGAACGGGCGTTTCAGCGCTATCCGTTGATCTAGAGCTGTTGCCTCGGTCAACTTGTCGGCAAGGTGGAAAATCCAGCCCCGGCCGACACGCGAGGAGCCGTGCAAAAAAGACGTTTGGTGGTAAGCTCGCGCACCATGAATATCTACAGCTCTCGCCCCGTTGTCCTCTGTCTCTCCGGCCACGACCCCAGTGGTGGCGCCGGCCTGCAGGCAGATATCGAAGCCCTGCTCGCCCAGGGTTGCCATGCAGCTCCCGCTGTGACCGCGCTGACCGTGCAGGATACGGTCAACGTCAGCGACTTCCGTGTGCTGGATCGCGAGTGGGTGCTGGCCCAGGCCAACGCGGTGCTCAACGACTCCACGGTCGCGGCGGTCAAGCTGGGCATGCTCGGCTCGCTGGAAATGGTCGACACCGTGGTCGAGCTGTTGCAGGCGCACCCGCATCTGCCGATGGTCTGCGACCCGGTGTTGCGCGCAGGCGGCGGTGGACGCCTGGGCAAGGACGAGGTCGGCTACGCCATGCGTGAACGCCTGCTGCCACTGGCGACCATCGCCACCCCGAATCTTCCGGAAGCGCGAATCCTCGCCGAGTTGCCCGAAGGCAGCGCGGATCAGTGCGCGGAAAAGCTCCTGCCGTTCGTCAAGCACCTGCTGATCACCGGCGGTCATGGTGACGAGCATGAAGTGCATAATCGCCTGTACAGCCGCGATGGCAGTCGTCACACCTACACCTGCCAGCGGCTGCCGGGCAGCTATCACGGTTCCGGTTGCACCCTGGCCAGCGCCCTGGCCGGACGCTTGGCCCAGGGCGAAAGCCTGGCCAGCGCCGTGAAGTCGGCCCTCGATTACACCTGGCGCACCCTGCGCGACGCCGAGCAACTGGGCCAAGGCCAGTTCGTACCGCGCCGTCTGCCGCTGGACTTCTGCTCGTAAGCCATGAGGCCCGCTCGATGAAACTACGTGGTCTGTATGCCATTACCGACAGCCAATTGTTGGCCGGCAAATTCCTGCAGTACGTGGAGGCGGCGCTCGACGGTGGCGTGACCCTCCTGCAATACCGCGACAAGAGCAGCGACGAAGCCCGCCGCCTGCGCGAAGCCGAAGCCCTGCACAGCTTGTGCGAGCGCTACAAGACCCAACTGATCATCAACGACGATGCCGAACTGGCTGCGCGCATCGGCGTCGGCGTGCACCTGGGCCAGACCGACGGCCCGCTGACTCCGGCCCGCGCCCTGCTCGGCCGCCAGGCGATCATCGGCTCGACCTGCCACGCCCAACTGGAACTGGCCGAGCAAGCCGCCAAAGAAGGCGCCAGTTATGTCGCCTTCGGTCGCTTCTTCAATTCCAACACCAAGCCCGGCGCACCGGCGGCCAACCTGGAGCTGCTGGACCAGGCCCGCCCCCGGCTGCACCTGCCGATCTGCGCGATCGGCGGCGTCACCCTGGAGAACGCCGCGCCGCTGGTCGCCCATGGTGTCGACCTGCTGGCCGTGGTCCATGGCCTGTTCGGCGCCGATAGCACCCAGGAAGTGACCCGCCGTGCCCGCGCCTTCAACGCCCTCTTCTAACCGCTGATTTCCGAGAGCCCGATCATGTCTCGTTCCGAAACCCTGTTTGCCAATGCCCAGAAACACATCCCCGGTGGCGTGAACTCGCCCGTGCGCGCGTTCAAGAGCGTGGGTGGCACGCCGCTGTTCTTCAAGCACGCCGAAGGCGCCTACGTCACCGACGAAGACGACAAGCGTTATGTGGACTACGTCGGTTCCTGGGGCCCGATGATTCTCGGCCACAGCCATCCGGACGTGCTGGACGCGGTGCGCAAACAGCTGGAACACGGTCTGTCCTACGGCGCCCCAACCGCCATGGAAACCGAAATGGCCGACCTGGTCTGCTCCATCGTGCCGTCCATGGAAATGGTGCGCATGGTCAGCTCCGGCACCGAAGCGACCATGAGCGCGATCCGCCTGGCCCGTGGTTTCACCGGCCGCGACAGCATCATCAAGTTCGAAGGTTGCTACCACGGCCACTCCGACAGCCTGTTGGTCAAGGCCGGCTCCGGCGCGCTGACCCAGGGCGTGCCTAGCTCGGCCGGCGTACCGGCGGCCTTCGCCAAACACACCCTGACCCTGCCGTTCAACGACATCGACGCGGTCGAGAAGATGCTCGCCGAAGTCGGCCAGGAAGTAGCCTGCATCATCGTCGAGCCCGTGGCCGGCAACATGAACTGCGTGCCACCGGCGCCGGGTTTCCTCGAAGGCCTGCGCAGCCTGTGCGACAAGCACGGCGTGGTGCTGATCTTCGACGAAGTGATGACCGGTTTCCGCGTCGCCCTCGGCGGCGCCCAGGCGCACTACGGCGTTACCCCGGACCTGTCCACCTTTGGCAAGATCATCGGCGGCGGCATGCCGGTGGGCTGCTTCGGCGGCAAGCGCAAGATCATGGAACACATCGCGCCGCTGGGCCCGGTCTACCAGGCCGGCACCCTGTCGGGCAACCCGCTGGCCATGGCCGCCGGCCTGACCACCTTGCGCCTGATCAGCCGCCCGGGCTTCCACGCCGAGCTGAGCGACTACACCAGCCGCCTGCTCGACGGCCTGCAGCAACGCGCTGACGCCGCCGGTATCCCGTTCGTGACCACCCAGGCGGGTGGCATGTTCGGCCTGTACTTCAGCGGCGCCGACGACATCGTCACCTTCGACGACGTGATGGCCAGCGATGCCAACCTGTTCAAGCGCTTCTTCCACCTGATGCTCGAAGGCGGTGTCTACCTGGCCCCGAGCGCCTTCGAAGCCGGCTTCACCTCGATCGCCCACGGCGACGCCGAGCTGAAACTGACCCTGGATGCGGCCGAACGCGCTTTCGCCGCCCTGAAGTAACCCTCCCCGTAAAACCGGCTCCAGCACTTCCTGGCGCCGGTTTTACGCGGCATTCGCGCCCCAACTCCCGAAACAGCCCCGAAAGCGGCGGATATCGCGCCCGCGCAGCAGAAAAACGAGTAAAGACTTTGTAAGGTTGGCCCTGCTTATTTCATAATGCGCGCTTATTGGATCCCTCGATGGGTCCGCGCGCCCTTCAGAGGTAAGTCGATTCCCATGAACCGCACCGGCCGCGCCCTTGCACTGGGCTGCCTGTTGCTCCTTCAGCCCCTGCTCGCGCACGCACAAGCAGGCGGCAACTCGTTGTTGATCCCAGCGATGGGTCGCTGCACCCTCAATACTCAGTCACAGGATCTGTCCGAGGCCCTGGCGGTCTGCCAGAAGGCGGCTGACGAAGGGGATGCGCAAGCGCAATACGAGTTGGGCGAGTTCTACTACGAAGGTAAAAATACCCCGCGCGATCTCAATCAGGCCCTGAGCTACTTTGAAAAGGCCTCGCTGCAAGGCCACGCCCAGGCGCAATTCAAGCTCGGCACCATGTTCTTCCGTGGCGAAGGCGTACCGGCCAACAACGTTCAGGCTTATATCGTGCTGAAGATGGCGGCGGTCAATGGCGCCGAAGAGGCACTGGACACGGCCGACGAAGTGGCCGAGCACATGCAGCGCGATGAGCTGGAAGTCGCCACCCAGGTGCTGGGGCAGATTTTCCGCAAATACCTGATGGAACTGCAGAGCGCCGACGGGCGTTCGCCCTTCTCCCCCCTGCCTTGATGACATCGCGAGCAAGCTTGCTCGCGATAACACACTCGATACAGCCCTTACTTCTCAGGCATCGGCATCGGAAACGGCATGACGTTGCTCACGCCACGCGCCTCGCTGATCTTCGGCGTGCCCAGGCGCTCGACCTCGTCGATACGCACGATCGAATGCATCGGCACAAAGCTGCGCACCACACCTTCGAACTGGGCCTTGAGCTTCTCTTCGCTCGGATCGACGACCACTTGCGTGCGCTCGCCAAAGACGAACTCTTCCACCTCCAGGAAACCCCACAGATCACTTTGATAGATCTGCTTGGCGTACATTTCGAACACCTGTCCCTGGTTGAGGAAAATCACCTTGTAGATTGGAGCTTCACGTTTGGTCATGGTGGGCGGGTAACACATCGGGGATATAAAAGAGGGCGCGAACTATAGCATAGCCACCGGACGCGCAGCGGTAGGAACCTAAGGCCATGTTCCCTATAATGCGCGGTTCTTTGAATCACGTGATGACCCCTTCCATGGCCAAGAAGCTTTACATAGAAACCCACGGTTGCCAGATGAACGAGTACGACAGCTCGCGCATGGTCGATCTGCTGGGTGAACACCAGGCCCTGGAAGTCACCGCCCGCGCCGAAGACGCGGACGTCATCCTGCTCAACACCTGCTCGATCCGCGAGCGGGCCCAGGACCGGGTGTATTCCCAACTGGGTCGCTGGCGCGAGCTGAAGCTGGCCAACCCGGACATGGTCATCGCCGTCGGCGGTTGCGTGGCCAGCCAGGAAGGCGCGGCGATCCGTGACCGGGCACCGTACGTCGACGTGGTCTTCGGCCCGCAGACCCTGCACCGCTTGCCGGAAATGATCGATGCAGCCCGCAGCAGCAAGCTGCCGCAGGTCGACGTCTCGTTCCCGGAAATCGAAAAATTCGACCACCTGCCAGAGCCGCGCATCGACGGCCCGAGTGCCTATGTCTCGGTGATGGAAGGCTGCAGCAAGTACTGCACCTTCTGCGTGGTGCCCTACACCCGTGGCGAGGAAGTCAGCCGGCCGTTCGACGACGTGATCTCCGAAATCATCCACCTGGCGGAAAACGGCGTGCGCGAAGTCACCCTGCTGGGGCAGAACGTCAACGGCTACAGGGGCCAGACCCATGACGGCCGCCTGGCCGACCTCGCCGAACTGATCCGCGTGGTCGCGGCGGTCGATGGCATCGAGCGCATCCGCTACACCACCTCCCATCCGCTGGAGTTCTCCGACAGCCTGATCCAGGCCCACGCCGAGGTTCCGGAACTGGTGAAACACCTGCACTTGCCGGTGCAGTCGGGCTCCGACCGGATTCTCGCAGCCATGAAGCGCAACCATACGGCGCTGGAATACAAGTCCAAGCTGCGCAAACTGCGCGCCGCCGTGCCGGGTATCTGCATCAGCTCGGACTTCATCGTCGGTTTCCCCGGTGAGACCGAAAAAGACTTCGAACAAACCATGAAGCTGATCGAAGACGTCGGCTTCGACTTCTCCTACTCGTTCGTCTACAGCCAGCGCCCGGGCACCCCGGCGGCAGATCTGGCGGACGACACCCCGGAAGAGTTGAAAAAGGAACGCCTGAACGCGCTGCAACACCGGCTGAACCAGCAAGGATTCGAAATCAGCCGACAGATGGTCGGCTCGATCCAGCGCATCCTGGTTACCGATTACTCGAAGAAAGATCCGGGCGAACTGCAGGGGCGGACCGAGAACAACCGTATCGTCAACTTCCGCTGCGACAATCCAACCCTGATCGGCCAGTTTGCCGACGTGCATATCGACTCGGCCCAGCCTCACTCGCTGCGCGGATCGCTGCTGCAATAACCTCCTGCCGATGCTGGCTGACCAGCGGTAGCGGCCTCGGGCACGCCATCGCCGGGAAGCCGGCCTCCAAGGAAAATGTGGCGAAAGACATTGCTTCGTATAAGAGCTTTCGCACCCAGGCCTCTGGCGTTATCCTTGATTTCATCCTTTATTGCCGTTGGGCGGCTAAAAAACGACCTTGAACGCACCCATAGAACCACATCGTTTTATCCTCGAGCCCTTTGAGGCTCGCCGCTTCGCCAATCTGTGCGGGCAATTCGACGAGCATTTGCGCTTGATCGAACAGCGCCTGACCATCGAGATCCGCAACCGCGGCAATCAGTTCGAGCTGATCGGCGAACCCAAGCACACCACCTCCGCGGAAAACCTCCTGCGCCGCCTGTACCGGGAAACCAAGGGTACCGAGCTGTCGCCGGACATGGTGCACCTGTTCCTCCAGGAATCCGCCGTCGAAGAGCTGAACAACCACCCTGTCGCCGAAGCGGCCGTGGCCCTGCGCACCAAAAAAGGCATGATTCGCCCACGCGGTTTGAATCAGCAGCGCTACGTCAAGGAAATCCTCGGCAACGACATCAACTTCGGCATCGGCCCGGCCGGTACCGGCAAGACCTACCTAGCCGTGGCCTGTGCGGTAGACGCACTGGAGCGCGAGCAGGTACGGCGCATCCTGCTGGTGCGCCCGGCGGTCGAGGCCGGCGAGAAACTCGGCTTCCTGCCTGGCGACCTGGCCCAGAAGATCGACCCGTACCTGCGCCCGTTGTATGACGCCCTGTATGAAATGCTCGGCTTCGAGCATGTCGCCAAGCTGATCGAGCGCCAGGTCATCGAGATTGCGCCGCTGGCCTACATGCGCGGCCGTACGCTGAACAACAGCTTCATCATCCTCGACGAAAGCCAGAACACCACCGTCGAGCAGATGAAGATGTTCCTGACCCGGATCGGCTTCGGCTCCACTGCCGTGATCACGGGCGACATCACCCAGGTCGACCTGCCCAAGGGCACCAAGTCCGGCCTGGCCCATGTGATCAACGTCCTCAAGGATGTGCCGGGCATCAGCTTCACCCACTTCATGCCCAAGGACGTGGTGCGCCATCCGCTGGTGCAACGCATCGTCGAAGCCTACGAGCGTTTCGAACAGCGCGTGGCCGACGAGTCCGCCCAGCCCGCCGCGGAAAAAGGCAATCGCCACGATGCTTGAGCTTGATCTGCAACTGGCAAGCGACAAGCCTGCTCCCAGCGAAGCCCTGTTCCGCCAATGGTGTGAGCTGGCCTTGCGCCAGCGCACCGCCGACTCGGAACTGACCATCCGTCTGGTGGACGAGCCTGAAGGCCGCGAACTGAACCGCACCTGGCGGCAGAAGGACTATGCCACCAACGTCCTGTCGTTCCCCGCCGATGTACCGGACGAGCTGCTGGACATTCCATTGCTCGGCGACCTGGTGATCTGCGTCGAAGTGGTCGAGCGCGAAGCCGCCGAACAAGGCAAGGACCTCCAGGCCCACTGGGCCCATCTGGTGATTCACGGCTGCTTGCATCTATTGGGTTACGACCACATAGATGACGACGAAGCCGAAGAAATGGAAGCACTGGAACGAACGTTGCTTGCAGAACTGGGTCATCCCGACCCTTATGCGGACGACGAAACCGAAGAACATCCATCTGTAACAACCAAGGATTTAGAGTAATCGCTATGAGCGAAGACCGATCGAGCAGCGGGCAAAAGTCGTGGCTGGGAAAACTGACCCAGGCTTTTGCCCATGAGCCGAAAAACCGCCAGGAGCTGCTGGAGCTGCTGCGCGAAGCCCATCAGAACAAGTTGCTGGACAGCGAAGCGCTGGCCATCGTCGAAGGCGCCATCCAGGTCGCTGACCTGCAGGTACGGGACATCATGGTTCCGCGCTCGCAGATGATCAGCATCAAGGCGACCCAGACTCCCCGCGAATTCCTGCCGTCCGTCCTCGATTCCGCGCACTCGCGGTATCCGGTGATCGGCGAAAGCCATGACGACGTCATGGGCGTTCTGCTGGCCAAGGACCTGCTGCCGCTGATCCTCAAGGAGAACGGCGACAGCTTCAACATCAAGGACCTGCTGCGTCCAGCGACCTTCGTGCCCGAGTCCAAGCGCCTGAACGTGCTGCTGCGCGAGTTCCGCGCCAACCACAACCACATGGCCATCGTCATCGACGAATACGGCGGCGTGGCGGGGCTGGTGACCATCGAGGACGTGCTGGAACAGATCGTCGGCGACATCGAAGACGAGCACGACGTCGAGGAAGACAGCTACATCAAGCCCCTGCCGAGCGGCGATTTCCTGATCAAGGCGCTGACGCCGATCGAGAACTTCAACGAGTTCTTCGACAGCGAGTTCTCCGACGACGAGTTCGACACCGTCGGCGGCCTGGTGATGAGCGCGTTCGGGCACCTGCCTAAACGCAACGAAATCACCGAAATCGGTGCCTATCGCTTCCGTATCCTGAATGCCGACAGCCGTCGGATTCATCTGCTGCGACTAACACCTATCCCCCGTTAAGGATCGACATGCTGCGCTTAACCCGCCCCGGCTGGCCCGGTAACCTGCTGGCCATGGCGGCTGGCGCAATCACCACCCTGGCCCTGGCGCCATACGACATCTGGCCGCTGGCACTGCTGGCGGTCGGCTTCTTTTATGCCGGCCTGCGCGAGCTGAGCCCGCGTCAGGCGCTGTGGCGCGGCTGGTGTTTCGGCTTCGGCCTGTTTGCCGCCGGCACGAGCTGGATCTACGTCAGCATCCATACCTACGGTGGCGCCTCGGTGCTGCTGGCCAGTTTGCTGATGCTGGCCTTCATTGCCGCCATCGCCTTCTTTTTCGCCCTGCCGGCCTGGATCTGGGCGCGCTGGCTGCGGCGCAATGAGGCCCCCCTCGCCGACGCCCTGGCCTTCGCCGCCCTCTGGGTGGGCCAGGAAGCCTTCCGCGGCTGGTTCCTGACGGGCTTCCCCTGGCTCTACTCCGGCTACAGCCAGCTCGACGGCCCTCTGGCCGGCCTGGCCCCGCTGGGTGGCATGTGGCTGATCTCCTTTACCCTGGCGCTGACCGCCGCCCTGCTCTACAACCTGCCGGGCCTGATCCGCGCCGGACGCAAGGGGTTTATCGCCGCCGGCCTAGTGCTGCTGGTCGCCCCCTGGGTGATCGGCATCGCGCTCAAGGGACACGCCTGGACCAGCCCGTCGGGCGAGCCGCTGACCGTGGCGGCGATCCAGGGCAATATCGAACAGAGCCTGAAGTGGGACCCCGCACAGCTCAACTCCCAACTGGCGCTGTACCGCGACATGAGCTTCGGCTCCAAGCGCGTGGATCTGCTGGTGTGGCCGGAAACCGCGGTGCCGGTGCTCAAGGAGTCGGCCGAAGGTTATCTGAACATGATGGGCAACTTTGCCGCCGACCGGCATTCGGCGCTGATCACCGGCGTACCGATCCGCCAGGAAGTGCACCACCAGAAACGCTACTTCAACGGCATTACCGTGGTCGGCGAAGGCGATGGCGAATACCTCAAGCAGAAGCTCGTGCCCTTCGGTGAGTATGTGCCCCTGCAAGACCTGCTGCGCGGCCTGATCGCGTTCTTCGACCTGCCCATGTCGGACTTCGCCCGCGGCCCTGCCGACCAGCCTTTGCTGCAAGCCAAGGGCTACCAGATCGCGCCGTTCATCTGCTATGAGGTGGTGTATCCGGAATTCGCCGCCGGCCTGTCAGCCCGCAGCGACCTGCTGCTGACCATCAGCAACGACACCTGGTTCGGCACTTCGATCGGCCCGTTGCAACACTTGCAGATGGCCCAGATGCGCGCCCTGGAAGCCGGCCGCTGGATGATCCGCGCTACCAACAACGGGGTGACCGGCCTGATCGACCCGTTCGGCAAGATCACCGTGCAGATTCCGCAGTTCGAACGCGGGATCCTGTACGGCGAAGTGGTGCCGATGCACAACCTGACGCCTTACCTGCAGTGGCGCTCCTGGCCACTGATCATCCTGAGCGTCCTGCTATTCGGCTGGGCCCTGCTGGCCAGCCGGATCGCCAAGACCGTCTGACCTCATCGCGAGCCTGCTCGCTCCTGCCGGGGATTTGCGATTCCCGTGGGGGCGGACTGGCTCGAGATGAACCTAGTCCTCTCCACGATAAAACAGCTTGTAGCCCACCAGCCCCACCGCCTCGTTCAGTAACTGGCCGCTCTGCCAGATCGACTTGAACTCCGGCATCCAGCCGCCCAGCGGCCTGGCGTTATCCACCCCGAGGAATCCCACGGGGGCCGGCACCACGGTGAATCCTGCCTGCTCGAAACTCCAGACAGCCCGCTGCATATGCCAGGCCTGGGTGACCAGCACTATGCGTTTGACACCTTGCGGCTCCAGCACTTGTGCGGTGAATTGGGCGTTTTCCCAGGTCGTGCGGCTACGCCCTTCCTGCCAGCGCACCTTCACGTCGAAATCGTTCAGCAACGACTCGGCCATCAGCGCCGCTTCCGTAGGCGGCGTGCCGTAGTGCAGGCCTCCGCTGGTCAGGATCGGCAACCCGGAAGCCTTGGCCAGGCGCGCCGCGTAACGCTGACGCTCGAGCCCGACCCCGGTCGGCTGGTCGGATCCCCAGGCCGGATCGCCACGTTCCCGCCCCGAGCCCAGCACCACGATCGCATCGGCCTGTTCGGCCAGGGTCGACCACTGGCTTTGCGTCAGCGCCGGCTCACTCTCCAGGGCACCCGCGCCCCACTCCACCATCACAGGCAGGCTCATCAACCAGAACCCGCCCAGGCCGAGGGCAAAACACACACCGGCCAATCGTGGCCTAGAGCGGCGAAACCACCAGGCGAACAGAAGCAACAGCAACAGAAGGCCGGGCGGCAGGAGTAGTTGTTTGACGAAATAACGAAAAGGCATCGAGCATCTCCAAAGATGCTCGAAGCCTAAGTGGGTAAAAGCAAAGCAACAACAGATACGAAACAGATTTTGCGCACAAGGTACGCGGCGTTGACGCTGCGCAGATGCCCGAACGGGCTGCGCAGACTCACTTGAAGTGCAGGGATCGGACCTTTACCGCATCCCGGGCGGGCACCTTGTCTTTCAACCAGATGACCTTGGCCGAATGTGGAGTCACTTCGTGCCTCAGGCATTCGAGCACGCTCAATTGCGTCTCACGTTCGCTACGATCCAGATAGGCTTTGATCACCTCGAGCTCGGCATGACTCAGGCCCCGCAACTCCAACTCCGCAGGACGCTCATTACGCAAGCTTCCTGCTGTTCTCGCTGTATCCAGGGCCAAAGCCAGACGATCTATCAATCGTTCGTACAACTCGGGTTTTGTAACTTTCCGCTGCGACTCAACCATCCACTCACCTCATGAAAGTAAGACTCACTCCCCTTTTTGAGCTTAGCCGCACTGCCGAAACCGGCCGGGTGCCGCGACCAACGGCCCACGGCGCGTAATCAGGGTTTCCCTCGGTAGAGCGCGGTCATGTATGCTACGGCGCTTCCTGTAACTCCACTTCCAGCTCGACTGGGTAGCGAAAACGCCACATTTGGCGTCATCACCGCCCAACGTTGCATTGAAGAGGATTAGGCCACCCCTATTCAGTTCAAAAGTAGCCATGCACGAACACTATCAGCCCCGTGAAATCGAAGCCGCCGCCCAGTCGTTCTGGGATGAGCAAAAGTCCTTTGAAGTCAGTGAACAGCCAGGCAAGGAGACTTACTACTGCCTGTCGATGTTCCCTTACCCCAGCGGCAAGCTACACATGGGGCATGTGCGTAACTACACCATCGGCGACGTGATCTCCCGCTACCAGCGCATGCAAGGCAAGAACGTGCTGCAACCCATGGGTTGGGACGCCTTCGGCATGCCGGCGGAAAACGCCGCGATGAAGAACAACGTCGCACCGGCCAAGTGGACCTACGAAAACATCGCCTACATGAAGTCCCAGCTGCGCAGCCTGGGCCTGGCGGTGGACTGGTCCCGCGAAGTCACTACCTGCAAGCCGGACTACTACCGCTGGGAACAGTGGTTGTTCACCCGCCTGTTCGAAAAAGGCGTGATCTACCGCAAGAACGGCACTGTGAACTGGGACCCGATCGACCAGACCGTCCTGGCCAACGAACAGGTGATCGACGGTCGCGGCTGGCGCTCCGGCGCGCTGATCGAAAAACGCGAAATCCCGATGTACTACTTCAAGATCACCGCCTACGCGGATGAGCTGCTGGAGAGTCTCGACGAGCTGCCGGGCTGGCCCGAGCAGGTCAAGACCATGCAACGCAACTGGATCGGCAAATCCCGTGGCATGGAAGTGCAATTCCCCTACGACCAGGCCTCCATCGGCGAAGCGGGCGCACTGAAAGTCTTCACCACCCGCCCTGACACCCTGATGGGAGCGACCTATGTTGCCGTGGCCGCCGAGCACCCGCTGGCCACCCTGGCGGCGCAGAACGATCCGGCGCTGCAAGCCTTTATCGCCGAGTGCAAGGGCGGCAGCGTCGCCGAAGCCGATATCGCCACTCAAGAGAAGAAAGGCCTGCCGACTTCGCTGTTCGTCGAACACCCGCTGACCGGTGAAAAACTCCCGGTATGGGTCGCCAACTACGTGCTGATGCACTATGGCGATGGCGCGGTAATGGCTGTTCCGGCGCACGATGAGCGCGACTACGAATTCGCCACCAAGTACAACCTGCCGATCAAGAACGTGGTGCGCACCAGCGCTGGCGACGAAACGCCTGCGCCTTGGCAGGACGCCTACGGCGAGCACGGCGAACTGATCAATTCCGGCGAGTTCAACGGCCTGGATTTTGCCGGTGCCTTCGACGCCATCGAAGTGGCCCTGCTGAAGAAAAACCTTGGCCAATCCCGTACCCAGTTCCGCCTGCGCGACTGGGGCATCAGCCGTCAGCGCTACTGGGGCTGCCCGATCCCGATCATCCACTGCGACAGCTGTGGCGATGTACCGGTACCGGAAGACCAGCTGCCGGTAGTACTGCCGGAAGACGTGGTGCCGGACGGCGCCGGTTCGCCACTGGCGCGCATGCCCGAGTTCTACGAGTGCAGCTGCCCGAAATGCGGCAAGCCTGCCAAGCGTGAAACCGACACCATGGACACCTTCGTCGAGTCCTCGTGGTACTACGCCCGCTACGCCTCGCCAAAATACGAGGGTGGCCTGGTCGACCCGGCCGCGGCCAACCACTGGCTGCCGGTGGACCAGTACATCGGCGGTATCGAACACGCGATCCTGCACCTGCTCTACGCTCGCTTCTTCCACAAGCTGATGCGCGACGAGGGCCTGGTCAGCTCCAACGAGCCGTTCAAGAACCTACTGACGCAAGGCATGGTGGTCGCCGAGACCTACTACCGCCGCGAAGCCAACGGTGCCTACACCTGGTACAACCCGGCCGATGTCGAGCTGGAGCGTGACAGCAAGGCCAAGATCGTCGGCGCCAAGCTGATCAGCGACGGCCTGCCGGTGGAAATCGGCGGTACCGAGAAAATGGCCAAGTCGAAGAACAACGGCGTCGACCCTCAGTCGATGATCGAGCAGTACGGCGCGGACACCTGCCGCCTGTTCATGATGTTCGCTTCGCCACCTGACATGAGCCTGGAATGGTCCGACTCCGGCGTCGAGGGTGCCCATCGCTTCCTCAAGCGCGTCTGGCGCCTGGCCCAGTCTCACGTAGCCCAGGGCCTACCGGGCGCACTGGAACTGGGTGCGCTGAACGACGAACAGAAAGTCATTCGTCGCGCCATCCACCTGGCGATCAAGCAAGCTAGCCAGGACGTCGGCCAGAACCACAAATTCAACACCGCCATCGCTCAGGTCATGACGCTGATGAACGTGCTGGAAAAAGCACCGCAAGCCACCCCGCAGGACCGTGCCCTGTTGCAGGAAGGCCTGGAAACCGTGGCCCTGCTGCTGGCGCCGATCACCCCGCACATCAGCCACGAGCTGTGGAGCCAGCTGGGTCGCAGCGGCGCCATCATCGACGCCGGCTGGCCGGTGCTGGATGAGAACGCGCTGGTTCAGGACAGCCTGCAACTGGTCATTCAAGTGAATGGCAAACTGCGTGGCCAGATCGAAATGCCAGCCAGCGCCAGCCGTGAAGAGATCGAAGCCGCCGCTCGGAGCAACGAGAACGTGCTGCGCTTCACCGAAGGCCTGACGATTCGTAAAGTGATCGTCGTGCCTGGCAAGCTGGTCAATATCGTCGCTAGCTAATTGGATCAGGCGTCAGCCCAAGGCTGACGCCGAATAAAACCTCCAGGGCCGCCCTGTCGGCCCACATGGTTTCAAGGGGAGCAACAAGATGATCAAACGCAACCTCCTGGTGATCGGCCTGGCCGTACTGCTGAGCGCCTGCGGCTTTCAGCTGCGCGGTACCGGCACCACCGAACTGGCGATCAAGGAACTCGACCTGAGCGCCCGCAACGCTTACGGCGAAACCGTGACCCAACTGCGCCAGGTCCTGCAGAGCAGTGGCGTCAAGGTCTATGCCGGCGCGCCTTACAAGCTGGTGCTGACCCGCGAACAGGAATCCCAGCGCAGCCTCAGCTACGCCGGTGCCGGTCGTTCGGCCGAGTATGAAATGACCACCGTGCTGAACTACGAAATCCAGGGCCAGAACAACCTGTCCCTGCTCAGCGACAAACTGCAAGTGCAGAAGGTCTACATCCACGACGGCAACAACCTGGTGGGCTCCGACCAGGAGTCGCTGGAAGTGCGCAAGGAAATGCGTCGCGACCTGGTGCAGAACATGATGCTGCGCCTGCAACTGCTGACCCCGACCCAGCTGGATCAACTGCAGCAGACCGCGGATGCTCGTGCCAAGGCCGAGGCCGAGGCGCTGGAAGCCGCGCAGAAGGCTGAGGCGGAAACCCCGCAACAGTCGCCCATGCAGTTGCCGAACCAGTAAGTCTCGTGGGGCGCGCAAGCGCCCCGCTTGCCCTTCCTTATGAAACTCGCCCCCGCTCAACTCGGCAAACACCTGCAAGGCACGCTCGCACCGGTCTACGTCATCAGTGGCGATGATCCGTTGCTGTGCCAGGAAGCCGCCGATGCCATTCGCAGCGCCGCCCGCCAGCAGGGCTTCGATGAACGCCAGGTATTCAGCGCCGACGCCAATTTCGATTGGGGCACCCTGCTGCAAGCCGGTGCGAGCATGTCGCTGTTCGCCGAAAAACGCCTGCTGGAACTGCGCCTGCCTTCCGGCAAGCCCGGCGACAAAGGCGCAGCGGCCTTCATCGAATACTGTTCACGGCCGGCCGAAGACACCCTGCTGCTGATCAGCCTGCCCAAGCTCGATGGCAGCGCGCAAAAGACCAAGTGGGGCAAGGCCCTGATCGATGGCGAGCAGACCCAGTTCATCCAGATCTGGCCGGTGGATGCCAGCCAGTTGCCGCAGTGGATTCGCCAACGCCTGTCCCAGGCCGGGCTTTCCGCCAGCCAGGACGCCGTGGAACTCATCGCGGCCAGGGTAGAAGGCAACCTGCTGGCCGCGGCCCAGGAAATCGAAAAGCTCAAGCTGATGGCCGAGGGCGGCCAGATCACGGTGGAAACCGTGCAAGCGGCAGTCGCCGACAGTGCGCGCTTCGACGTTTTCGGGCTGGTGGACGCGATCCTCAACGGTGAGGCCGCGCATGCCCTGCGCATGCTCGAAGGCCTGCGCGGCGAAGGTGTCGAGCCTCCGGTGATTCTCTGGGCACTGTCCCGGGAACTGCGGTCGCTGGCCAATATGTCGCTGCAGTACAGCCATGGCACTCCGCTGGATAAAGTGTTCAGCCAGGCCCGCCCGCCCGTCTGGGACAAACGCAAGCCGCTGATGAGCAAGGCCCTGCAGCGCTATTCCGCGCCACGCTGGGCGCAATTGCTGCTCGATGCCCAGCGCATCGATGCGCAGATCAAGGGGCAGGCTGCTGGCTCGCCCTGGAGCAGCCTGAGCCGCCTGTCGCTGCTGATGGCCGGACAACGCTTGCCTCTCCCCGCCGAATAAACCCAACGCCCCGCCGAACGAGCAAGCCCATTCCTACAGGGAATGGGGGAATCCGTGATGTTTGCTGAAAAACCCTACACATCGAAGGGCTGGACAGCAGGACAAAGCTGGCCGATCATCTGCCGCGCAAACCCACCTCAAGCGAGAACCCAAAATGAGCAAGCCATCCAAGCATGGCCCCAACAAGGCCAAATCCATCATCGCCCAGCCCCTGTTCCGCAGTCGTCAGGAACGACCCGCCAAGGGCAAAGGCAGCTACCGCCGCGAAGCCTTCCAGTCTAAAAGCTGGGAGGCTTCTTACTTTCTGGCTGCCTAAAGCAGAGAACCCCGCCGGCGTGATAAGGTCTGTATCTGATTCGTATTCTCTGGACCTGTGCATGCCCTTCTGTCTTTCCCGTCGTTGGCACCTGCGCCAACTGATCGCTGCCTCCAGCCTTGCCCTGCTCGTCGCCTGCGCGGAAAAACCCACCGCCGCCGATGCCCAGCCACTCCAAAGCATTCAAGCCGCCCCTCTCGCCGCGCCTGCAACCGTCGCTCCGCTGGCCGTCGACAACCTGGACATCCAGCCAACCCAGACCTTTGCCCAATGGCAGGCAGGTTTCCGTGTCGAAGCCCTGAACGCGGGGATCCGCGCCGATCTTTTCGACCGGGCGTTCGCCGGTATCACCCCGGACATGGGCGTGATCAAGGCCGACCGCAGCCAGCCGGAATTCACCCGGCCGGTGTGGGAGTACCTCGACGGCGCTCTGTCGCCGCTGCGTGTGCGCAAAGGCCAGGCGCTGATCAATCAGTACGCCGACATCCTGCAGCAGATCGAACAGCGTTATGGCGTCGATCGCCAGGCGCTGGTGGCGGTCTGGGGCATGGAAAGCAATTTCGGTGAGTTCCAGGGCAACAAATCGGTCATCCGCTCCCTCGCGACCCTGGCCTACGAAGGCCGTCGCCCGGCGTTCGCCAACAGCCAGCTGCTGGCCGCCCTGCAGATCCTCCAGCACGGCGATATTCAACCCGAGAAGATGCTCGGCTCCTGGGCCGGCGCGATGGGGCAGACCCAGTTCATCCCGACCACCTACAACACCCACGCCGTGGACTTCGACGGCGATGGCCGTCGCGATATCTGGAACAGCCCGGCCGACGCCCTGGCCTCTACGGCGCATTATCTGCAAAGCTCCGGCTGGCAGAAAGGCCAGCCATGGGGTTTCGAAGTGGAGTTGGCGAGCGGCTTCGACTATGCGCTGGCAGACGGTGCGATCCGTAAACCGGTGGCCGAGTGGCTTCGCCTGGGCATGAAGCTGCCCAACGGCGCCAGCGTTCCGCCAGGCTCCGAGCAGCTTTCGGCGGCCTTGCTACTGCCAGCGGGTTATCGCGGGCCGGCGTTCCTGATCCTCGACAACTTCCGCGCCGTTCTGAAGTACAACAACTCCTCGTCCTATGCCCTGGCGGTGAACCTGTTGTCGCAACGCTTCAACGGTTCAGGCTTGATCAACGGCGTCTGGCCGAAAGACGACATGCCCCTCAGCCGCTCCGAGCGCATCGAGTTGCAGAGCCTGCTCAGCGCCAACAATTACGATGCCGGCAACCCGGACGGCATTATCGGCGCCAATACCCGCAAGGCGATTCGCAGCGCGCAGCAATCGCTGGGCTGGCCTGCCGATGGCTACCCGACCCACAAGCTACTGGAGAGCCTGCGCTCGCGCTGAGCCGGCCTGCGCGCCAATCATCAGGGTAATCGTCTTGGACACGCTCGCTCCCACAAGGGGAGCGGGCACGGGCTGATCAGCCGAACACCACGTCCTGTTCCAGGATCAACTGCTTCTCCCCCGCATCCAGCCTGACCATCGCTCCCAACGGCAGGGTCAGGTTCGGATCGCAGTGACCACTGCGCCATCCAGCCAGCACAGGAATGCGCAGGGGTTCGAAGGTCTGCTTGAGCAGCCCGGCAAGCGCCTGGGGCTCCACGCCCGCCACATCTCCCACCAGCACACCACGAAGCCTGTCGAGCGTGCCGGCCAGGCGCAGGTGCGTCAGCAGACGGTCGATCCGGTACAGCGGCTCGTTGATGTCTTCGATGAACAGAATGATGCCGTCAGCATTGATCTCATACGGCGTGCCCATGGTCGCGGCGATCAACGACAGATTGCCCCCCAGCAACTGGCCGCAGGCGATGCCAGGTTCGATGGTGGTCAAGGGATAAGCCGCCGGATGCGCCAGCAGGCTGCCAGCCTTCAGTTGCCCCCTGAGCAGGCTGAACAGCGAGGACTCGGTCGGTGGCTGCTTGTCGCCCAGCAGGTCGGCATTGAGCATCGGCCCGTGAAAGGTCACGAAACCGGCATGACGATTGATGGCTAGGTGCAGCGCGGTGATGTCGCTGTAGCCGACAAACGGCTTGGCGTGGCGGCGCAACAGGTCGTAATCGATCCGGTCGAGCAAGCGTGGGCTGCCGTAGCCCCCCCGCAGGCACAGGATCACATCGACATCGTCATCGGCGAAAGCGGCGTGCAGGTCGTTCAGGCGGATCTCGTCGCTACCGGCCAGATAGCCGTCCTTCTGCTGGACTCCGGGGTAGATCCGCAGCGAATAACCTCGAGCGCGCATCCAGCGGGCGGCTTGCTCGGTATCCAGGGCTGCAGGCCCGGCGGGTGCAATCAAGCCGATCAGCCCTTGCGAAGGCAGCGCCGGCACCGGCCGTTGCGCACAAAGGACGTCAGTCGGTTGGAGGGTCATCCAATGGTTCTCCCTGTGTGGATTCTCTAGTGCACAGTAGCCATGAAAGCGGGCAAACAGAAGTGCCGAAACGCCACGGCGCTTGCAGGAAAAGTCTATGAAGGGAGGGAGGCGCGGGCGTAACGGAAGATGACGCCCGCAAGGAAAGACCTTGCGGGCGCATTACATCAGGAGACCAGGCCTTCTTTGGCCAGCTTCGCCTGCTCGTCGGCGTGGTAGGAGGAACGTACCAGCGGGCCCGAGGCGACGTTCTTGAAGCCCATCTTGTAACCTTCCTCGGCGAACCAGGCGAAGGTGTCCGGGTGCACGAAACGCTGCACCGGCAAGTGGCTGCGGGACGGTTGCAGGTACTGGCCGAGGGTCAGCATGTCGATGTCGTGCTCGCGCATGCGCTTCATGACTTCGATGACTTCGTCGTCGGTCTCGCCCAGGCCCAACATCAGGCCGGACTTGGTCGGTACGTGCGGCACCAGTTGCTTGAACTTCTGCAGCAGGGTCAGCGACCACTGGTAGTCCGAACCCGGACGCGCGGCCTTGTACAGGCGCGGCACGGTTTCCAGGTTGTGGTTGAACACATCCGGCGGCTCGGCGGCGGTGATTTCCAGCGCAACGTCCATGCGGCCACGGTAGTCCGGGACCAGGGTTTCCAGCTGCACGTTCGGCGACAGCTTGCGGATTTCGCGGATGCAGTCGGCAAAGTGCTGGGCACCACCGTCGCGCAGGTCGTCGCGGTCGACCGAAGTGATCACCACATACTTCAGGCGCAGGTCGGCGATAGCCACCGCCAGGTTCATCGGCTCATCGACGTCCAAAGGCTTCGGACGGCCGTGACCGACGTCGCAGAACGGGCAGCGACGGGTGCAGATGTCGCCCATGATCATGAAAGTCGCGGTACCGCCGGAGAAGCACTCACCCAGGTTCGGGCAGGAGGCTTCTTCGCAGACGCTGTGCAATTTGTGCTTGCGCAGCAATTGCTTGATCCGATCGACTTCCGGGGACACCGGAATTCGCACGCGAATCCAGTCCGGTTTCTTCGGCAGTTCGGTGGTCGGGATGATCTTCACCGGGATACGTGCGACTTTCTCGGCACCGCGCAATTTAACGCCGGTTTCAACTTTCGCACGGGCCGGGCGCTCGGAAACATCCAGCGTCGGGATCAGGGTTTGCACAGCGTCTTGCGCAGTAGTCATATCAGTCGATTCCGCCCGTTAGGGTCGTCTGCTCAGCATAGTCGAGGTGTTTGACGAGCTGCGCACGCAGCCGGGCACTTACCTCGGCAAATTCAATCGGTCCTGTGTGGTCGCTCAGCTGGGTCATTGCCAGCCCGGCATAGCCACAGGGGTTAATCCGTCGAAACGGCTGCAGATCCATGTCCACGTTCAAGGCCAGGCCATGAAAGGAACAACCATGGCGGATCCGCAGGCCCAGGGAGGCGATTTTCGCGCCATCGACGTAAACGCCGGGGGCATCCGGCTTGGCCGCCGCAGCCACGCCGTAGCCGGCCAGCAGCTCGACCAGGCACTGCTCCATCCGGCTGACCAGGTCTCGCACGCCAAAACCCAAACGGCGCACGTCCAGCAGCAGATAAGCCACCAGTTGGCCAGGACCGTGATAGGTCACCTGGCCACCCCGGTCGACCTGCACTACCGGGATATCCCCGGGAAGCAACAGGTGTTCGGCCTTGCCCGCCTGGCCCTGGGTAAAGACCGGTGGATGTTGCACCAGCCAGACTTCATCGGGAGCGTCGGTGCCGCGTTCGTTGGTAAAGCGTTGCATGGCCTGCCAGACCGGCTCGTAGGCCATCTGGCCGAGCTCGCGAAAGCCCAGCGTTTGTGGCATCACAGCACCATGTGCACGAAACCGGTGGCCCGCAACTCGCTGTTGATGTCGTACAGCTGTTCTTGACCGGTGGCGATGATGTGCAGCTGGATGGTCGTGTACTTGCCGTTGGTGCTCTGGCGCTCGGCCAGGGTCTTGTGGTCAACGGTCGCGTGTTTTTCAAGGATCGCGATGATCTTGTCCTTGAAACCCACGCCGGTGTCGCCGATCACCTTAATCGGGTAATCCGCGCAGGGGAATTCGATCTTTGGCGCCTTTACTTCGGTGTCTGTCATGGCGTAACGGCCTCGTAAGCCGTGGCGACGGACGCGGCCCCCGCTCTACTTCAGAGCGAGGGCCACGCGGGTCGACAATATCAGTTGAACAAGCCGTAGAAGAATAGGCGGATGCTATCCCACATGCGGCGGAAGATACCACCTTCGTCGACCGCGTCCAGAGCGATCAGGTCGGCACTGTGCACCACCTTGTCGTCCAGTTTCACTTCGACTTTACCGATCACGTCGCCCTTGGCGATAGGCGCGATCAATTGTGGATTCATGGTCATGCTGGCCGCGAGCTTCTTCAGCTGGCCTTTTGGCATGGTCATGCTCAGGTCCTGGGCCAGACCGGCCTTGACCTGGGAGGCAGTGCCTTTCCAGACAGGCGCCTGAGCCAGCTCGGTGCCCTTCTGGTAGAAGGTCTGGGTTTCGAAGAAGCGGAAACCATAGGTCAGCAGCTTCTGGGTTTCGGCTGCACGAGCCTGCTCGCTGTTGGTACCGAACACCACGGCGATCAGGCGCATGCCGTCACGCACGGCCGAGGACACCATGCAGTAGCCGGCTTCGTCGGTGTGGCCGGTTTTCAGGCCATCGACGGTCTTGTCACGCCACAGCAACAGGTTGCGGTTAGGTTGCTTGATGCCGTTCCAGAAGAACTCTTTCTGCGAGTAGATCGCGTAGTGAGCCGGGTCTTCGTGAATGATGGCGCGAGCCAGGACCGCCATGTCGTGCGCCGACGAGTAGTGCTCGGGGTTCGGCAGGCCGGTCGGGTTCATGAAGTGGCTATTGGTCATGCCCAGGTCGCCGGCGGTCTTGTTCATCATGTCGGCAAAGGCGTCTTCGCTGCCGGCGATGTGCTCGGCAACCGCGACGCTGGCGTCGTTACCCGACTGAATGATGATACCGTGCAGCAGGTCGCTGACAGTGACCTGCGAACCGACCTTGATGAACATCCGCGAACCGCCGGTACGCCAGGCGTTCTCGCTGACGGTCACCGGGTCGTTCTCACCGATCTGGCCGCGACGGATTTCCAGGGTCGCGATGTAGGCCGTCATCAGCTTGGTCAGGCTGGCTGGCGGCAGACGCTGGTCACCGTTGTTCTCCACCAGCACGTTACCGCTGCTGGCCTCCATGAGCACATAGGACTTGGCGGCCAGCTGCGGTGGCGACGGCATCACTTCTACCGCCCAGGCGGCAGGCGTGATGATCAGCGGGACAAGCAGACACAGGCGTTTGGCAAAGGTGGTGATGTTCATCCGTCTCTCGAAATTGCTAATGGAAACTTGTCCTCGCGGACAAAACTATTCAGACAGCCTTCGAAAGGGCTGTCGCGTGTTCAGTTGTTCACTCACGACCCTTGCCGGGCTTTTGTTGTACGACGAGCCAACAACCTGGGTTCCCCCCCAAATACCGCGGGTGAACCATGAATCAGAATCCGATTACTCGGCGGTTACCAGGCTCGGCTGCCCCAGATTGGCCAGCCGGACACTGTTCTGCACTTGCTGGATCTCACCCTGCGAGCCGATCGGCCCCAGGCGTACCCGGTGCAGGGTCTGTTGATTGCGCACGATCGAGCTGATGAACACCGGAGCGCTCACCATCCCGCTCAGCTTCGAGCGCAGGAGCTCGGCAGCGTCCGGGTTGGCGAAGGCGCCCACCTGCAGATACTGGCCAGAGGCTTGCGCAGAAGCGTTTTTTTTTGCATCCAGCTGCACCGGCACGACGGCCGCGGCGTGCTGCTGCGCAGGTGGAGTCCATTGTTCGACGGTCCCCGTGGACGCCGTCATCACTGGCGCGGCTTTCGGCTCGTTGAGCATCAAGGGCGCCGGCCGGCCGCGCTGGGCCCACCATTCCTGCGGGTCGATGCCCTCGACCTTGACCCGGGCAGTGCCGATCTCGGCATAACCGAGCTTCTTGGCCGCGGCATAGGACAAATCGATGATCCGGTCCGAATAGAACGGCCCACGGTCGTTGACCCGCAGGATCACGCTCTTGTGGTTGTCCAGGTTGGTCACTCGGACATAACTCGGCAAGGGCAGGGTCTTGTGCGCGGCACTCATGCCGTACAGGTCATACACCTCGCCATTGGCGGTGTTCTGCCCGTGGAACTTGGTGCCGTACCAGGAAGCCGTGCCCGAAGCGACATAACGCTTGGATTCGGCCATCGGGAAATAGGTCTTGCCCAGCACCGTATAAGGGTTGGCCTTGTACGGGCCGGTGTGCAGGGTCGGCGTGGCGTCAGGGATACGCGATACATCGACGTCCCACCAGGGCGCGCCGTCTTTGTGGGCGCGGTTGATGTCCAGGACCGGTTTCGAACGTGCGGCCGTCGCCGGGCCTTTCTGTTTCGGCGCCTGGGTTGACGAACAACTGACCACCAGCAAGGACAACGCGGCAAGAGCCACCAGCTTCAGGGGTTTGCGGATTGGCGATGCCAGCATTACTTGACGCCCCGTGCTTGGACCAGCTGTTCAGAGAGCTGATGTACGGCCATGGCGTACATCACGCTGCGGTTATAACGCGTGATCGCGTAGAAATTCTTCAGGCCCATCCAGTATTCGGGGCCATTGTCACCTTCCAGGCGAAAAGCCGTGACCGGCATATCATCGCGCAGCGCATCATGACTCGACCAGCCCAGCGCCCGCAACTCCCCAACGGTTTTCGTCGGTTCGATACCGGTGGTCAGACCCTCGTCGACCTGATCGCCACGCACTTCGGCCCGGCTGACCACCGGCTGCCCGGCCTCCCAGCCGTGACGCTTGAAATAGCTGGCAACACTGCCGATGGCATCGTCCGGATTGGTCCAGATATTGATGTGGCCGTCGCCGTCGAAGTCCACAGCATAGGCGCGAAAACTGCTTGGCATGAACTGCGGCAAGCCCATGGCGCCGGCGTAGGAGCCTTTGAGGGTCAGTGGATCGACCTGTTCCTCGCGCGCCAGCAGCAGGAATTCGCGCAATTCCTTGCGGAAGAACTCGGCACGTGGCGGGTAATCGAAGCCCAGGGTCGACAGCGCATCGATCACCCGATAGTTACCGGTGTTGCGCCCGAAGAAGGTTTCAACGCCGATGATCGACACGATCACCTGGGCCGGCACCCCGTATTCCTGCTCGGCACGGGCCAGTACCGCCTCGTGCTGGCGCCAGAAGTCCACACCGCGGGCGATACGCGCGTCGGTAATGAACATCGGCCGGTATTCTTTCCACTGCTTGACCCGCTCGGCGGGCCGGGAAATGGCATCGAGGATCGACTGCTTGCGCTCGGCCTCGCGAAACACCCCCATCAGCTGTTCGCCCGCGAAGCCATAGTCGCGAGTCATTTCGCCCACGAACTCGGCCACTTGGGGCGAACCTTCGTATTCGCCGCCGGCCAGCGCTTCCTGCGCTGCACCAAGGATGCCTACCAGACCGACCCACGGCGCATACCGAGCGGTCCAGCCACGCATTGCTTGCATTGAATTCTTCACCTTATTCAAACCTGCGCGATCCACTTGCGATGGGTATGGATCGACATCAAAACCCCAAACGCTGACAGCAGCGTCACCAGCGAAGTTCCTCCGTAGCTAATGAACGGCAACGGCACCCCCACGACCGGCAACAGGCCACTGACCATACCGATGTTGACGAAAACGTAAACAAAAAACGTCATGGTCAGGGCGCCAGCAAGCAATTTGCCGAACAGCGTCTGCGCCTGGGCGGTGATTACCAGCCCACGACCGATCAGCAGCAGATAGATCAGCAGCAGGGCGCAAATGCCCACTAGGCCGAACTCTTCGCCCATGACCGCGATAATAAAGTCGGTGTGGCTCTCGGGCAAAAAGTCCAGGTGGGACTGAGTGCCCAGCAACCAGCCCTTGCCGAAGACGCCACCGGAACCGATGGCCGCCTTGGACTGAATGATGTTCCAGCCGGTGCCCAGCGGATCGCTTTCCGGATCGAGGAAGGTCAGGATCCGCTGCTTCTGGTAGTCGTGCATGATGAAGAACCACATGGCGATCGCCACCGGCACCGCGGCAGCCAGCACGCTGAGGATCCAGCGCCAGCGCAGGCCGCCCATGAACAGCACGAAGGCGCCACCGGCAAGGATCAGCAGCGAGGTGCCGAGGTCCGGCTGGCGCACGATCAGAATGAACGGGATTCCGATCAGGATCAGGCTGATGCCCACATGCTTGAGCTGCGGCGGCAAGCTGCGCTTGGCCAGGTACCAGGCGATGGTCGCCGGCATGATGATCTTCATGAACTCCGAGGGCTGGAAGCGGATCACCCCGGGAATGTTGATCCAGCGGGTGGCGCCCATGGCGTTGTGTCCCATGACATCCACCACCACCAGCAGCACCACGCCGAACACATAGGCCAGTGGCACCCAGCGCGCCATGAACCGGGGCTCGAGCTGGGCGATGATGATCATCGACACCAGGCCGATGCCGAATGACGTCGCCTGCTTGCCCAGCAAGTCCCAGCTCTTGCCGCTCGCCGAATACAGGACGAACAGGCTGCCGGCCGCCAGGGTCAGCAGCAGGATCAGCAATGGGCCGTCAATGTGCATGCGCTGCAACAGCGTCGCACGGCGACGCATCACATCCTCGCTGGACAGGATGCGATCGAAATTACTCTTCACGGGCCGTAGCCTCCGCACTGATAGGGCCGGCAAACTCAGGCTTGAGCAGGCCATCCGGGCCGAGGAGCCAGGCGTCCATCACCTGGCGCACCACCGGGGCCGCCACGCCGGAGCCGGACTCGCCGTTCTCGACCATGACCGAGACCACGATTTTCGGGTTTTCCGCCGGCGCGAAGCCGACGAACAGGGCGTGGTCGCGATGGCGCTCCTGGACCTTGGAGCGGTCGTACTTCTCGCCCTGCTTGATCGCGACCACCTGGGCCGTACCACTCTTGCCGGCGATCCGGTATTGCGAACCGATGGCCGCCTTGCGCGCCGTACCACGGGCACCGTGCATCACCTGCTGCATGCCGTGGTTGACCTTCGTCCAGTCCGACGGATCGCGCAGGACAATGTCCGGCATCGGGTTTTCATCCACCGGCTTTTCGCCCTCGATGGTCCTGGCCAGGTGCGGACGGTTCCATTTGCCCTTGTTCGCCACCAGCGCCGTGGCCTGGGCCAACTGCAACGGGGTGGACTGCATGTAGCCCTGGCCGATCCCGAGAATCAGCGTCTCACCCGGGAACCAGGCCTGGCGGCGGGTGGCGCGCTTCCATTCCCGCGACGGCATCAGGCCCGGCGATTCCTCGAACATGTCCAGCGAGACCTTCTGGCCGATACCGAACTTGTTCATGTAGGCCGACAACCGATCGATCCCCAGCTTGTGGGCCAGGTCATAAAAGTAGGTGTCGTTGGACCGCATGATCGCGGTGTCGAGGTCGACGTAACCGTCACCGCTGCGGTTCCAGTTACGGTACTTGTGGTCGTAGTTGGGCAGTTGGTAGTAGCCCGGGTCATAGACCCGCGTGGAGGCCGTCACCACTCCGGAATCGAGGCCGGCGATCGCCACCGCCGGCTTGATGGTCGAACCCGGCGGGTACAGGCCGCGCAGCACCCGGTTGAACAGCGGACGGTCGATGGAGTCGCGCAGCTCGGCATAGGCCTTGAAGCTGATGCCGGTCACGAACAGGTTCGGGTCGAAGCTCGGCTGGCTGACCATGGCCAGCACTTCCCCGGTGTTCGGGTCCAGCGCTACCACCGCGCCACGCCGCCCGCCCAAGGCAGCCTCGGCGGCTTCCTGCAGCTTGATGTCCAGGCTCAGGACAATGTCCTTGCCGGGAATCGGGTCGGTCCGCTTGAGCACCCGCAACACACGACCGCGAGCGTTGGTCTCGACCTCTTCATACCCCACCTGGCCGTGCAGCTCGGGCTCGTAGAAGCGCTCGATGCCGGTCTTGCCGATGTGGTGGGTGCCGCTGTAGTTCACCGGGTCCAGGGTCTTCAGCTCTTTCTCGTTGATCCGCCCCATGTAGCCCACCGAGTGCGCGAAGTGCGCGCCCTGGGGGTAATGGCGGACCAGCTGCGCCACCACTTCCACCCCGGGCAGGCGGAACTGGTTGACCGCGATCCGGGCGATCTGCTCTTCGTTGAGCTCGAACAGGATCGGCACCGGCTCGAACGGCCGGCGTCCCTGCTTCATGCGTTTCTCGAACAGCACCCGGTCTTCCGGCGTCAGCTCCAGCACTTCGACAATGACGTCGAGCACCTGGCGCCAATCGCCGGAACGCTCGCGGGTCATGCTCAGGCTGAAGCTCGGCCGGTTATCGGCCACTACTACGCCATTACGGTCGAAGATCAGGCCGCGGGTCGGTGGAATCGGCTGAACGTGGACCCGGTTGTTTTCCGACAGGGTCGAGTGATAGTCGTACTGGATCACCTGCAGGTAATACAGGCGCGCGATCAGCACCCCGATCAGGCAGACCACGGCAATAGCCCCGAACACGACCCGGCCACGCACCAGACGGGCGTCTTTTTCGTGGTCCTTGATACGGATCGGCTGGGACATTAGGGGCGCGGGCTATTTGTGATAAGGGTGCCCGGACAGGACTGTCCAGGCGCGATACAGCTGTTCACCGATCAGGATCCGTACCAGCGGGTGCGGCAAGGTCAAAGGCGACAGCGACCAGCGCTGGTCCGCCCGCGCGCAGACTTCCGGCGCCAGCCCCTCGGGGCCGCCGACCATGAAGTTCACGGTGCGCGAGTCGAGGCGCCAGCGATCCAGTTCCACCGCCAGCTGCTCGGTGCTCCAGGGCTTGCCGTGGACCTCGAGGGTGACGATCCGCTCGTTCTGGCCGACCTTGGCCAGCATGGCTTCGCCTTCCTGACGGATGAAACGGGCCACATCGGCGTTCTTGCCACGGGTATTGAGCGGTATTTCCACCAGTTCCAGCGCCAGTTCGGATGGCAGACGCTTGGCATACTCGTGCCAACCCTCTTCCACCCACTTGGGCATGCGTGAACCGACAGCGATCAGACGCAGGCGCACAGCCGTCCCTTATTGCTGGTCTTTGTTGAGCTTGGTGAAGTGCTCATGGGTGTGTTCCGGGCTGTGGTGCTTGCCATCAGCCGCACGGCTCTGCTCGGCGCCCTGCCACAGGCGTTCCAGGTCGTAGAACTGGCGTGCGGAGGCGGTCATCATGTGCACGATCACGTCGTCCAGGTCCAGCAGCACCCAGTCGCTGTCGCCCTTGCCTTCTTCACCCAGCGGCTTGACGCCCTGGGCCTTGACCATCTCGCGGACCTTTTCCAGCATCGCGCCGATCTGGCGATTGGAAGTACCGGTGGCGATGATCATGTAGTCGGTGATGCTCTGCTTGTCGCGAACATCGATCACCAGGACGTCCTGGGCCTTGACGTCTTCCAGCGCGGCGACTGCCACCTTGACCAGATCTTCGCCTTTCATTACTTGGTTAGTCATATAAAACTCGTTCAGCTCGTATGTTTGGCGCGTTGCACGGCATCGGCCGGCAGCGCGCCTTCAGTTCGGCCCACGGTAAAGACCGTGTGCATCGATATAGGCCAGGACCGCATCAGGCACCAGGAAACGTACCGACTTACCGCTGGCCAGCAGTTGACGGATCTGGGTGGCGGACACCGCGAGCGGTGTCTGCCAGACGAATGCAATGTGTCCTCCAGGCCCTTGCAGGGCCAGGGGATCGCTCACCGAGCGCGCCGCCAGCAGGTTGCGCAACGCATCCGGCGGCTCGCTATCGGCATCCGGGCGTTGCAGCACCAGGATGTGGCAATGCTGGAGCAACTCTTCCCAGCGATGCCAGGTAGGCAGGCCGCAAAAAGCGTCCCAGCCCAGCAACAGGAACAACTGGTCATCCGCGGCCATCTCGGCCCGCATCTGTTCCAGGGTGTCTATGGTGTAGGACGGTTTGTCCCGTTTCAGCTCACGGTCGTCCACCACCAGGGGTGAAACGCCCGCCACCGCGCACTCGACCATCGCCAGACGGTCCAGGGCCGACACCTGCGGCGTATCGCGATGCGGCGGCCGCGCGCTGGGCGTCAGCCGCAGCTCATCGAGCCCCAGCGCATCGGCCACCTCCAGCGCGCTGCGCAGGTGACCGATGTGCACGGGGTCGAAGGTACCGCCCAGCAGACCGATACGTTTGCTCATCAAGTGCGCACATGGCCGTCGCCGAAGACGACATATTTCTCGCTGGTCAGCCCTTCCAGGCCGACCGGACCACGGGCGTGCAGCTTGTCAGTGGAAATACCGATCTCCGCGCCCAGGCCATATTCGAAACCGTCGGCAAACCGGGTCGAGGCATTGACCATCACCGAGCTGGAATCCACCTCGTTGAGGAAACGCCGGGCGTCGGTGAAGTTCTCGGTGACGATGGCGTCGGTGTGCTGCGAACCGTAGGTGTTGATGTGTTCGATGGCCGCGTCCAGGCTGTCGACCACCAGGATCGACAGGATTGGCGCGGTGTATTCGGTGCGCCAGTCTTCTTCGGTGGCCTCGATCACATCGTCGCCCAGCAAGGCACGGGTACGCGGGCAACCGCGCAGCTCGACCTTCTTGTCGCGATAGATCGCCGCCAGCGGCGGCAATACGCGCTCGGCAATACCGGCGTGGACCAGCAGGGTCTCCATGGTGTTGCAGGGCGCGTAACGCTGGGTCTTGGCGTTATCGGCGATGCGAATCGCCTTGTCCAGGTCGGCCGCCACGTCGATGAACACATGGCAGACGCCGTCCAGGTGCTTGATCACCGGCACCTTGGCGTCGCGGCTGACCCGCTCGATCAGGCTCTTGCCGCCACGCGGCACGATCACGTCGACGAACTCGGGCATGGTGATCAGCGCGCCAACGGCCGCGCGATCGGTGGTTTCCACCACCTGCACCACTTGCGCCGGCAGGCCGGCCACCGCCAGCCCTTGCTGGATACAGGTGGCAATGGCGCGGTTGGAATTGATCGCCTCGGAGCCGCCACGCAGGATGGTCGCGTTGCCGGACTTCAGGCACAGGCTGGCAGCATCGATGGTCACGTTGGGACGCGACTCGTAGATGATGCCGATCACGCCCAGGGGCACGCGCATCTTGCCGACCTGGATGCCCGAAGGCAGGTAGCGCATATCGCGGATTTCACCGATGGGGTCAGGCAGCTTGGCCACCTGACGCAGGCCTTCGATCATTTCGTCGATACGCACCGGGGTCAGCGCCAGACGATCGAGCAATGCCGGTTCCAGACCATTGGCCCGGCCGTTGGCCAGGTCCTGCTCATTGGCCGCGCTCAGCTCGGGGCGAGCAGCGTCCAATGCATCGGCAGCCGCCAGCAATGCGCGGTTTTTCTGCGCAGTGGTGGCACGGGCGATTACCCGCGAGGCTTCGCGGGCAGCGCGACCCAAACGGGTCATGTAGTCAAGAACGGACTCAGTCATGGTCTGCTGTGGTCTTGGCAAAGAGGAAAGCGGCTGATTATAGCTGTCGCGCCGGTCCACGGACAGCGGTCACGGGCGGATGGTCGAAATGGACGGCAAATACCTCTCGTTCAGCCTGAATTAAGCCTGGAATTGATATTATTCCGACCCAATTCCCGTCATCGCTCCTGGCCACCATGTCCATTCTGTCCACTCCGACGCTGCCCAAGGCCCTGCCCGACAGCTTTTTCGATCGAGACGCCCAGGTCCTGGCCCGTGAACTGCTCGGTAAAATCATCCGCCATCGGGTCGGCGACCTGTGGCTGTCGGCGCGCATTATCGAAACAGAAGCCTATTACTGCGAGGAAAAAGGCAGCCATGCCTCCCTCGGCTACACAGAAAAGCGTAAGGCTTTGTTTCTGGACGGTGGCCACATCTATATGTACTACGCCCGCGGCGGCGACTCGCTGAACTTCAGCGCCCAGGGGCCGGGCAACGCGGTGCTGATCAAGTCGGCCTACCCCTGGGTCGACGAAATCTCGGGCCCCGCCAGCCTGGCGCAGATGCTCCTGAACAATCCCGACGCCAGCGGCCGGCCGCGCCCCTCGCAGAAGCTCTGCGCCGGCCAGACCCTGCTGTGCAAGGCACTGGGCCTGAAAGTTCCGGTGTGGGATGCCAAGCGCTTCGACCATGAGGTGCTGTTCGTCGAGGATGTCGGTACGCCCGTCGCCAGCGTCATCCAGACCACCCGCCTGGGCATCCCTCACGGCCGCGATGAGCACTTGATGTACCGCTTTGTCGACGCTGCCTACGCCCCCTACTGCACCCGGAACCCGCTACGTCGCGGGCAGGTCGAAGGTCGCGACTATTTGCTGCTCGATTGATCCCTTTCGCAGGAACCGGCGTGCCCGCGGATGGTTTTATCGCGAGCAAGTCCGCTTCTACAGTTAACCCACCGAATAATCGGAGTTGAAAACCTATGGGCCAATGGCTCGACGGAATAACCGGCTGGCTGACGATGAATCCCCAATGGCTGGCGGCAGCCGTGTTCATCGTCGCCTGCGTCGAATGCCTGGCGATTGCCGGCCTGATCGTGCCTGGCACCGTGCTGCTGTTCGCCATTGCCGTGATGGCCGGCAGCGGCGCGCTGTCCCTGGGTGAAACCCTGGCGCTGGGGTTCTTCGGCGGTTTGCTCGGGGACGTGGTGTCCTACCTGCTGGGCCGGCGTTTTCACCAGAACATCCGCCGCTTGCCGGGGCTGCGCCATCACCCGGAATGGATCAACGGCGCCGAAGCCTATTTCCAGCGTTACGGTATCGCCAGCCTGTTGGTCGGACGCTTTATCGGTCCCTTGCGCCCCATGCTGCCGATGGTCGCCGGCATGTTCGACATGTCGTTCCCGCGTTTTTTCGCCGTCAGCCTGCTGGCCGCGGCCGGCTGGACAGTCGCCTACCTGCTGCCGGGCTGGGCCACGGGCGCGGCGATCCGCCTGCCCTTGCCTGAAGGTTTCTGGCCGCAAGCGGGAATAGTCGCCGCCAGCATCGCCGTGCTGCTGGGCCTGAGCATCAACAGCACCGTGCGCCGCCATCGCAAGGCCAGCCCGTTGGTGGCCGGCCTCAGCCTGGCGATCCTGGCAGGCCTGTTCATCGGTTACCCCTACCTGAACCATTTCGACCAGGGCCTGATGGCGCTGGTCCAGGAGCACCGCAGCCCGGCAATGGACGAGGTGATGGTGGTGCTCACCCAGTTCGGCGAATTCCGCACCATGCTGCTCGCCAGCGCCCTGGTCACCCTGCTGTTGCTGGTTGCCCGGCAATGGCAGCAGGCGATTTTTGCGGGCGCCACGCTGCTGTGCACTGCGCTGGCCAACACCGGCACCAAGCTGTTCTTCGCTCGCGTGCGCCCGGAAGTCCTGACCGACCCACTGACCAGCTACAGCATGCCCAGCGGCCACAGTTCCGGCTCGTTCGCCCTGTTCCTGACCCTGGCGGTGCTCGCCGGTCGCGGCCAACCGCCACGCATGCGCCTGACCTGGCTGCTGCTGGGCTGTCTGCCGGCGGCCGCGATTGCCGTGTCGCGGATTTACCTGGGCGCGCATTGGCCCTCCGACATCCTCGCCGGCGCCATGCTTGCCGCCTGCGTGTGCGCTGCCAGCCTGTGGGTCGCCCAGCGCCAGACCCCGCTGGAACCCATGCCGGCCAAGATCTGGTGGCTGGTATTGCCGGCGCTGATCGCGTTGTTCGGTTTCGAGGCGGTCAGGCATCTACCGCACGCCATGCTGCGTTATGCGTATTGAGGTGTTGTAGCCGCGAGGATCAGGCGAACAGCTCGCCCTGCAATTCGTCCAGCAAGGCCTGGATCGCATCCAGGCGTTGTTGCGGATCGTCCAGTTGCAGCAGGTCGATCTTGTCCAGTTCGGAGAATGGCAACAGATAAGCCAACTGGTTGGCCAGCGACTGCTGGCCGGTGGCTTCGGTACCCATGTTCAGGGCTTCGACCATCGGGTGCTCGGCCAACGCCTTGAGCAAGGCGATCAGGTCCCCGTCTTCCTCCTGCAGCGGCCTCTCCGGCGCCTCGCCCAGCCACTCGACTTCAGCCACCCGCAACTGATCGCGCTGCACTTCGCTGCTCAGCACCCGAAAACGCCGCCCGCCCTTGACCCGGATCCCCAGCAGGCCGTTGTCCTGCTGATGAAAGTCAGTGATCAGCGCTTCGCAGCCCACCCGCGCAAAACCTTCCGGGGCGATGCCCACCTCTTCGCCCTCAAGGATGCACACCACGCCGAAGCCACTGCCCTGTTTCATGCAGCGACCGATCATGTCCAGGTAGCGCGCCTCGAAAATCTGCAAATCGAGAATGCAGTCGGGGAACAGCACCGTGTTCAGCGGGAAAAGCGCCAGGCTCATACAGGTTTCCTTAAACCACCAACGACACCGCCAACGGCAGGAAGACCGCCGTGGC
This sequence comes from Pseudomonas sp. B3G-3, assembly GCF_028640915.1. Taxonomy (NCBI): domain Bacteria; kingdom Pseudomonadati; phylum Pseudomonadota; class Gammaproteobacteria; order Pseudomonadales; family Pseudomonadaceae; genus Pseudomonas; species Pseudomonas sp. B3G-3. The sequence continues at coordinate 55,719 of NZ_JAQZAB010000090.1, forward strand.
CACACCCATCAGACTCATCGCCAGCGCCGCGAAAGCACCGCACTCGTCACTTTCCTGCAAGGCCACCGAAGTGCCCACCGCGTGAGCCGTCATGCCCAGCGCCATGCCTCGGGCTTCCGGGCTGTGCACCTGCAGGCGGTTGAGAATGGCCGGACCGAAAATCGCCCCGATCACCCCGGTGATCAACACGAATACCGCGGCCAGCGCTGCGACACCGCCAATCTGTTCAGCCACCAGCATGGCGATCGGCGAGGTCACCGATTTCGGCGCCATGGTCATCAGGATCATGTTCTCGGCACCGAACCACCACCCCAGCAGTACGCCCAGGCCGGTGGCGACCACCCCTCCAATCACCAGCGTAGTAAATATCGGCCAGAACAACTGCCGAATCCGCCGCAGGTTGAGGTACAGCGGTACGGCCAGCGCCACTGTGGCCGGGCCCAGGAGAATACTGAGGATCTCCGTGCTCTTGCGGTACTCGGCATAGCTCAAGCCACAGCCCAGCAGCACACCGATCACCAGCAACATGGAGACCAGCACCGGTTGCAGAAAGATCCAGCGGGTTTTCTCGAAGGCCGCGAGCACCAGTTGATAGGCGCCCAGGGTAATGCCGATGCCGAACAAGGGATGGTGGATCACCGACGCCCAGGCGCCCTGCCAGTCGAACATCATTGGCCGCCCTCCCGATGTCCGTGGCGCTTGACCAGTCGCTGCATCAACACGCCGACGAAAGCCATGGAGATCACCAGCGACAACACCAGGGCGCCGACTATCGCCCAGAAATCCGCGGCGATATCCGCCGCGTACACCATCACCCCCACCGCGGGCGGCACCAGCAACAGCGGCAGGTAACGCAGGAGGCTGGAGGCGGCCAGGTTCAGCGGCTCGCCCACCTCGCCGCGCGCCACCAGGAAAATCAGCAGCAACAGCAGACCAACAATCGGCCCCGGCAGGATCGGCAACAACAGATGATTGATCGCCGTGCCGAGCAATTGAAACAGCACCAGCCATGTCAGACCGCGTAACAACATCTCTCATCCCCCCCCCGAAAAAACGCCGGGCATTATAAGCACGCGAACGCTATGCACCGGCATTCGCCAAAAGCATGGAAGGTTGACCGGAGCAAACCCCCATGATGATCTACAGTGGGTTGTCAGGGGGTACGCCCCCGCCCCTTTAGAACGATAAAACCGATGAACCCAAGGAGAGTCTCAATGCCGTATGTTCCTGTTGCAGAGCTCAAAGATTATGTCGGAAAGGAACTAGGACGTTCCGAATGGCTCACCATCGATCAGCAGCGTATCAACCTGTTCGCTGAAGCCACGGGTGACTTCCAGTTCATCCACGTAGACCCGGTAAAAGCCGCCCAGACACCGTTCGGCGGCACCATTGCCCACGGTTTCCTGTCGCTGTCGCTGATCCCGAAACTGATGGAAGACATCCTGATCCTGCCCGAGGGTCTGAAGATGGTGGTCAACTACGGCCTGGACAGCGTGCGCTTCATCCAGCCGGTCAAGGTCGATTCCAGGGTCCGCCTCAAGGTCGACCTGGTGGACGTCACCGAGAAGAAACCCGGCCAATGGCTGCTCAAGGCCACCGCCACACTGGAAATCGAAGGCCAGGAAAAACCAGCCTACATCGCCGAGCCATTGTCCCTCTGCTTTGTCTGAAACCTTCCTGATGCGAAACAGCTCATGCTGTTTCGCGCAGCCTCTCTATATATAAGCCTCGTTGCTGCGGCATACTCGGTCCCCTAATTATCCGGATCCCGCTATGCGCCCACTTGTACCCCTGGCTCTGACCCTGTTGCTCACCGCATGTGGAGACGGCGAATCGCTGCTGCCTCCCGATGCCCGTCTGCCGGACGGTGGTCGCTACCGCGGCGATGTGGTCAACGGGTTGTTGCAGGGACAAGGCCGCATCGACTACCCCAACGGCAGTTGGTATGCCGGCCAGTTCGACAGCGGCCAGTGGCATGGCCAGGGCGAATGGCACGGCAGTGACGGCGAGGTCTACCGCGGACAATTCCAGCAGGGCCTGTTCCACGGCCAGGGCAGCCTGACCACCAAGGACAGCAGCTACACCGGTGGTTTCAAACTGGGCCGGCGCGACGGTGAAGGCACCCTCAAGGAACGCGGCATGACCTACCGCGGCGAATTCAAGTCCGACCTGTATTCCGGGCTCGGCCGCCTCGAGCTGGAAGACGGCAGCCAGTACCAGGGCCAGTTCTCCCGCGGCAAGCCCAACGGCCAGGGCCAGCGCAGCGATGCCAGCGGCAACCAGTTCAGCGGCCAGTTCGTCGACGGCCAGCTGGAAGGCAACGGCACTTTCAGCAGCGCCGAGGGCGATCTCTACGTTGGCGGCTTCAAACAGAACCAGCTCAGCGGTAAGGGTCGCTACGAAAACGCCGACGGCGATGTCTGGATCGGCCAGTTCAAGGAAGGCGCCCTCAGTGGCAAGGGTGAACTGATCGGCGTCGACGGCAGCCATTACATTGGCCGTTTCAGCGACTGGCGCTTCAGCGGCCAGGGCCGCCTGAACCTCAGCGACGGCAGCTTCTATATCGGTGGCTTCGAAGGCGACAACTACCAGGGCCACGGCGTGCTGGTACTGCGCGATGGCACCGTGCAAAGCGGCGACTGGATCAACGGCCTGCGGGTTCGCGATGCCGACGGCCGACTGTTGCCCGACCCGTTGGAGACCGGCCTCTTAGCCCAGGGCCGCCTGCTCGACGACGCCCTCGGCGCGGTGCCGGCGTCGACGCCCGCCATCGAGCTCTACAGCCTGACGCTGGCCGGCGATGGCAAGCAAAGCGTATTTCTGCGCGAGGCCGACTATGTCAGCAACATGCTCGCCACCCGCTTCGGCGCCTATGGGCAGATCCGCCTGGTCAACCACCGCGACCGTCTCGACAGCCGCCCTATGGCCACCCGGGAAAACCTGCGGCGCGCGGTACAGGTCCTGGCCGAACGCAGCGGCCCGGAAGACCTGCTGTTCATCTACCTGACCAGCCATGGCACCAGCGAACACGAACTGGTGCTCGACCAGCCACGCCTGGAGCTGGCCGACCTGCCGGCCGACGAATTGGCCGCGGTGCTGGCGCCCCTGAAAAACCGCGACAAGATCATCGTGATCTCGGCCTGTTATTCCGGCGGGTTCATTCCCGCGCTCAAGGATGAGCGGACCCTGATCATGACCGCTTCGCAGGCCGACCGCGTATCGTTCGGCTGCTCGGAAGAGGCCGACTTCACCTACTTCGGCGATGCCCTGTTCGCCCAGGCGCTGAACCAGACCGACGACCTGGAACAGGCCTTCAAGCTGGCCCGGGCGACCGTGGCCGAACGCGAACTGGCGGATAACTTCGAAGCCTCCGAACCGCAGATCTGGGCGCCCAAGGGGGTCTTGGCGCACTGGCAGCATCTGCGCAAGCAGCAAGCACGAAAGGCGCTGCAAAGCGCCGCCAACGACAGCAAGGAAGCAAAGAGCAACTAAGCTGAAACAGTATCAAGGGGGAAACACTATGTACTTGACGCCTCAGCATATCTTGCTCGCCGGCGCGACCGGCCTGACTGGCGAGCACTTGCTCGACCGCCTGCTCAACGAACCCACGGTAACCCGCGTACTGGCGCCCAGCCGGCGTCCCTTGAGCGAACACCCACGCCTGCAAAACCCGGTCGGCGACCCGGCGGTACTCCTGCCGCAACTCAGCGGCCGGGTGGACCTGGCGTTCTGCTGCCTGGGCACCACCCTCAAGAAAGCCGGCTCCGAACAGGCGTTCCGCGCCGTCGACCTGGAGCTGGTGGCGGCCTTCGGCAAGCGCGCGCGGGAGATGGGTGCGCGGCACCTGGTCGTAATCAGCGCCCTGGGCGCGGACGCGAAATCCTCGATCTTCTACAACCGGGTCAAAGGTGAAATGGAACAGGCGCTGAAGGCCCAGGACTGGCCGCAACTGACCATTTGCCGGCCATCGCTGCTGCTGGGCGAACGCCTCGAGCCGCGTCTCGCCGAACAGCTGGCCGGGCCGCTGTCCAAACTGATTCCCGGCAAATACCATGGCATCGAAGCCTGCCATCTGGCCCGGGCCATGTGGCGCCTGGCACTGGAAGAACAGGATGGCGTGCGGATCGTTGAGTCCGACGAATTGCGCAAGCTGGGTAAATAACGAGTATCAGAAAGCATCGCGGGCACGCCTCGCTCCTACAGAAACAGGAGCGAGCGGGCGGCGATCCGACTTGCCCGCGAAGGAACTACAACCCGCCCGTAGCCTGAAACCCAACCCCCAATACCGTCAGCACCGACAGCGGCAACAGCAGCGTGTCGAGCAAGGCGCTGGCCGGCAGGTCGACACCCGGATAGCTCGGCGCTTCAGCCCCGAAACGATCCATCGGGCAACAGCCGCCCTGCATCACATACAGATCCAGGCGCGTCCCGGAATACACCACCGGCGCCCCCGGTTTGGCCGCGTTCAGCGTACGCGCCGTGGCGCAACCGCCCAGCTGCAGGGCGACCAGCAGGATCAGCAGCGACTTACTCATCGCTGCTCAGATGATGCTCGCCCCACCGCGGCAACATGTCCTGCGGGATGTTCAGCAGATTGAGAATCCGCGCCACGACAAAATCCACCAGGTCGTCAATGGTCTGCGGCTGGTGATAGAAACCCGGAGAGGCCGGCAGAATGGTCACGCCCATGTTCGACAGCTTGAGCATGTTCTCCAGATGGATACTCGAGTAAGGCGCTTCGCGCGGCACCAGGATCAACTGGCGGCGCTCCTTCAGGGTGACGTCCGCCGCCCGCTCGATCAGGTTGTTGCAGGCGCCCGTGGCGATGGCCGACAAGGTGCCGGTGGAGCAAGGCACCACCACCATCGCCGCCGGCGAGCCGGAGCCCGAGGCCACCGGCGACATCCAGTCTTCCTTGCCATACACGCGGATCTGCCCGGCAGCGGCACCGGTGTACTCGGTGAGGAAGGCCTGCATGGTCTGCGGCTTGGACGGCAGGGTCACGTCGGTCTCGGTCGCCATCACCAACTGCGCGGCCTTGGAGATCAGGAAGTGCACTTCACGGTCTTCGCGCACCAGGCAATCCAGCAGGCGCAGGCCATACTGGGCGCCCGAGGCGCCGGTCATCGCCAGGGTGATGCGTTCCGGGCCGTTGTTCATCGCAGTGCCTCGGCCAGTTTGCCGTGCAGGCCACCGAAGCCGCCATTGCTCATGATCACCACGTGAGTGCCCGGCTTGGCCTGGCTCTTCACCCGCTCGATGATGCCTTCCAGGGAATCGCTGACAATCGATGGCACGGTGCACTGCGCGGCGGTGGCACCCAGGTCCCAGCCAAGGTTGGCCGGCGAATACCAGACCACTTGATCGGCCTGGTTGACGCTTTCCGGCAGCCCGTCACGGTGAGCGCCGAGCTTCATGGAGTTGGAGCGCGGCTCGATGATCGCAATCAACGGCGCATCGCCGATGCGCTTGCGCAGGCCGTCCAGAGTAGTGGCGATGGCGGTCGGGTGGTGAGCGAAGTCGTCATAGATGGTGATGCCATGGACTTCAGCGACCTTCTCCATCCGCCGCTTGACGCTCTTGAATGCGCTCAGCGCAGCGATGCCCATGGCCGGCACCACACCGACATGGCGCGCCGCGGCCAGGGTGGCCAGGGCGTTGGCAACGTTGTGCTGGCCGGTCAGGTCCCACTCGACCACGCCTTGGGCCTCGCCCTCGAACATCACTTCGAACTTCGAGCCGTCTTCGCTGAGCAGCTTGACCTGCCATTGGCCGCCCGCGCCGGTGGTTTGCACCGGGGTCCAGCAGCCCATGTCGATCACCCGCAACAAGGCCGGTTCGGTGGCCGGGTGGATGACCAGGCCTTCGCTCGGGATGGTCCGCACCAGGTGGTGGAACTGCCGTTCGATAGCCGGCAGATCGGGGAAGATGTCTGCGTGATCGAACTCGAGGTTGTTCAGGATCGCCGTGCGCGGACGGTAGTGCACGAACTTCGAGCGCTTGTCGAAGAAGGCGCTGTCGTATTCATCGGCCTCGATCACGAAGAACGGTGTGCCACCCAGGCGGGCCGACACCGAGAAGTTCTGCGGCACGCCGCCGATCAGGAAGCCAGGGCTCATGCCCGCATGCTCCAGCACCCAGGCCAGCATGCTGCTGGTGGTGGTCTTGCCGTGGGTGCCGGCGACCGCCAGGACCCAGCGGCCTTGCAGCACATGGTCGGCCAGCCATTGCGGGCCGGAAACATAGGGCAGGCCCTTGTTCAGCACATACTCCACCGCCGGGTTGCCGCGGGACATGGCGTTGCCGATCACCACCAGGTCCGGCGCCGGGTCAAGCTGGGCCGGGTCGTAGCCCTGGGTCAACTCGATGCCCTGGGCTTCGAGCTGGGTGCTCATCGGCGGGTAGACGTTGGCATCGGAGCCGGTGACATGATGGCCCAGCTCTTTGGCCAGAACCGCCATCGAGCCCATGAAGGTGCCGCAAATACCGAGAATATGAATGTGCATAGAAGGCCTCGTAAAACATCGAGGCAGGTTAGCGTAGAGGGCTGCAAATCGCACTCTTTAGCTGATGGGGGAACACGCGGTTGTCACTGCCGGAGGCTATGACGAGTTCTGTGGGGCTTTTACCGGGGAATCGCCCGAACGCGGTTGGGGGCTTGGACCGCGGTTACCGGTGTATCGGCGGCTGCGCCGCCTGTCGCGAGCAATCGAGCGTCGACCGGCTGCTCCTACAGAAGATGCGTATTGCTCTGTAGGAGCGAGGCTTGCCCGCGATGAACGATGACACGGTGCCAGGCCTAGCGAGCGATCCCATGCTTGCGCAGCTTTCTATAGAGGGTGTTGCGGCTCACCCCCAACTGCTCGGCGGTGTGGGTCATATGCCAGCGCTGTTGTTCCAGGGCGTTGAGCAAGGCCAGGCGTTCGGCATCGTCCAGCGGGTATTCGCCCGCCTCCTCGACAGCTGCCGGCACCGGCGCCGGGCGGCCCTGGCGAATCATCGCCGGTATATCCTCCAGGCCGATTCGCCCGTGGTCGCAGAGCGCCGCCAGGGTGCGCAACACGTTGCGCAGTTGCCGCACATTGCCTGGCCAATGGAAGTCCAGCAGGGCCTGGCGCGCCGGGCCGTCGAGCGACACCTGCTGATCGCCGGCTTCCTCCGCCAGGAGAAAGTCCAGCAGCTGGGATTTGTCGCTGCGCTCGCGCAGTGCCGGCAAGGCGATTTCCAGGCCATTGAGCCGGTAGTACAGATCCTCGCGGAAGCTGCCATCCCGTACCCGCTCCAGCAGGTCTCGGTGGGTGGCGCTGATGATGCGCACGTTGACCGCCTGCGGCTCGCCGCCGATAGGCACCACCATGCGATCTTCCAGCACCCGCAGCAGACGGGTCTGCAAGGCCAGCGGCATATCGCCGATTTCATCGAGGAACAGCGTGCCGCCATCGGCCTGCTGCAACTTGCCGCGCATGCCTTCCTTGCGCGCCCCGGTGAAGCTGCCGCCGCGATAACCGAACAGCTCGCTTTCGATCAGGCTTTCGGGAATCGCCGCGCAGTTCAAGGCAACGAAGGCTTTCTCCGCCCGCTGGCTGGCCTGGTGCACCGCCTTGGCGAACGCCTCCTTGCCGGAGCCGGTCTCGCCGTTGATCAGCAGCGGCACATCGCGCTCGAACACGCGCAAGGATTTGCGGAAGTCTTCTTGCAGGGCCGCATCGCCCAGGCAGATCCCGGACAGGCGCGGCCGCTCTTCCACCAGCGCCCTCGGCGGCAACGGTTTCGGCACGCTGCGCGGCTGGCCGCGCAACACCGCGAACAGATGCCGGCCATCGCGGGTACGCAGCGGCCAGCTGGCGCTGGCATTGATACTGGCGCGGCCCAGCAACTCGTCCAGCGAGCAGTCGAAAAAGGCTTCCACCGGTTTGCCCAGCAAGCCACCGCGAATATGCCCCAGCAGGTTCAAGGCGCTCTGGTTCACCGCGCTGATCCGCCCTTCCCCGTCGAACGCCAGCAGGCCTTCGCTGAACAAGCCGACGGACTCGGCCTGCAGGTGAAAACGCAGCAACCATTGATTGTCGAAATAGCGCAGGAAATAGCAGCTCTCGATCATCTTCGCCGAGAGATTGACCAGGGCCATGGTGTGGAACTGGCTCTGCCGCGACACATCCGGGCGCGCCGAGGAAACGTCGAGCACCGCCAGCAGTTCGCCGTGGGGGTCGAACACCGGGCTGGCCGAGCAGGTCAGGCCGGTGTGACGGCCACGGAAATGCTCGTCCTGATGGATGGTCAGGGACTGGCGCTCCACCAGGCAGGTGCCGATGCCATTGGTGCCCTCGCAAGCCTCGCTCCAGTCGGCGCCGAGCCAGAGCCCGGCGCGTTCGAAAATCTTGCGCTCGGTGGGCGCGGTGACGCAGTTGAGGATCACCCCGCGGGCGTCGGTCAGCAGCACCGCATGGCCAGCGCCGGATAATTGCTGGTGCAGGCTGGTCATCTCGTTGCCAGCGATCTGCAGCACCTGCTGCAGGCGTTCGCGGCTTTCCAGCAGGCGGCCATGTTCGAGCACGGTAGGCGCCATGCTCAGCGCCGGGTCGAGGTGATAGTCCTCCAGGCAACGCAGCCAGGAACGGGCGATGGAAGGATCGCTGCCAGGCCCCTGCAGATGGGCCTTGCCTTGGGTCACGGTCAGCACTTGCTGGGCGTGCCGGGTGAGGTGATTGCTGTGCATTTCTTATTGTTCTCCCCGAGAGGTAAGACCCGGATCGCTCGTCAAGCGAACCCTGTAGCCGCTGCCGAAGGCTGCGATAAGGTCCGCAGGGCCTTTAGCGGTTGCCAGAACGACGCCCGCTTTGCGGTCGATCGCAGCCTTCGGCAGCGGCTACATCGACCCCTTCAGATCAAGGCGAAGCCCAGCATCCTCCAGCCATGGACGCATTGCAATGCCGCTTCGACCAATGAGTCACGGGCTGTGCCATAAAGGGTACAAAGTGTCACCCGCCCTGTGCCACAACTGCCACAGACACTCGGCGCAGGGCCGCTGAAACATTCGCAAACCCTTGATTTACCTGGCCTGCAACGCAGTGGCCCGGGCTTTGCTCTACGCTTTTACAAGCGCAACAGCGCGTCCTCCCAATAAGCACAAAAGCCAGGAGATACCCACCATGCGTTATGCACACCCCGGTACTGAAGGCGCTATCGTTTCGTTCAAGAGCAAATACGGTAACTACATCGGCGGCGAATTCGTCGCGCCTGTCAAAGGTCAGTACTTCACCAATACCTCGCCAGTAAACGGCCAACCGATCGCCGAATTCCCGCGCTCCACCGCCGAAGACATCGAGAAAGCCCTGGACGCCGCCCATGCCGCCGCCGATGCCTGGGGTGCCACCTCGGCACAGGCCCGCTCGCTGATCCTGCTGAAAATCGCCGACCGCATCGAGCAGAACCTCGAACTGCTGGCCATCACCGAAACCTGGGACAACGGCAAGGCCGTGCGCGAAACCCTCAACGCCGACATCCCCCTGGCCGCCGACCACTTCCGTTACTTCGCTGGCTGCCTGCGGGCCCAGGAAGGCAGCGCCGCGGAAATCGACGGCAACACCGTGGCCTATCACATTCACGAACCGCTGGGCGTGGTCGGGCAGATCATCCCGTGGAACTTCCCGCTGCTGATGGCCGCCTGGAAACTCGCGCCCGCCCTGGCCGCCGGTAACTGCGTGGTACTCAAGCCGGCCGAGCAGACCCCGCTGGGCATCTGCGTGCTGATGGAGCTGATCGGCGACCTGCTGCCGCCGGGCGTGCTCAACGTAGTGCAAGGTTTCGGCAAGGAAGCGGGCGAAGCCCTGGCGACCAGCAAACGCATCGCCAAGATCGCCTTCACCGGCTCAACCCCGGTGGGCTCGCACATCATGAAATGCGCCGCCGAGAACATCATCCCGTCCACCGTGGAACTGGGCGGCAAGTCGCCGAACATCTTCTTCGCCGACATCATGCAGGCCGAGCCGAGCTTCATCGAAAAGGCCGCCGAAGGCCTGGTGCTGGCGTTCTTCAACCAGGGCGAAGTCTGCACCTGCCCGTCCCGCGCCCTGGTGGAAGAGTCGATCTACGACGAGTTCATGCAAGTGGTGATGAAAAAGGTCGAACAGATCAAGCGCGGCGACCCGCTGGACACCGACACCATGGTCGGCGCCCAGGCATCCGAGCAGCAGTTCGACAAGATCCTCTCGTACCTGGAAATTGCCAAGGGCGAAGGCGCGCAGCTGCTGACCGGCGGCAAGGTGGAAAAACTCGAGGGCAACCTGGCCAGCGGTTATTACATCCAGCCGACCCTGCTCAAGGGCAACAACAAGATGCGCGTGTTCCAGGAAGAAATCTTCGGCCCGGTGGTGAGCATCACCACCTTCAAGGACGAAGCCGAAGCCCTGGCCATCGCCAACGACACCGAGTTCGGCCTCGGCGCCGGCCTCTGGACCCGCGACATCAACCGCGCCTACCGCATGGGCCGGGCGATCAAGGCCGGTCGTGTGTGGACCAACTGCTACCACCTGTACCCCGCCCACGCGGCGTTCGGCGGTTACAAGAAGTCCGGCGTCGGCCGTGAAACCCACAAGATGATGCTCGACCACTACCAGCAGACCAAAAACCTGCTGGTGAGCTACGACATCAATCCGCTGGGCTTCTTCTAAAGCCAATCAAGCCAGGGACAAGGGTGGAGCCGCCAGTGCGGCTTCACCCTTGGGGGCCGGTCGCGAACACGCTTGCGATGACGGCCTCAAGGCAAAACACACCATCGCCTTGCAACACCGATCCGGTCTGCCGACCGGGCACAACAATAAGAACAGGTGAACCCTTATGCCTAGCGAACATACCGGCGTGCAGCCGGCTGGCTCTTCGGTCGACTTTGAAAAAGTCGGCTCCGACTATTTCCAACAACGCGAACTGAAAAAAGGCGCGGCAGGCTGGGTCCTGCTGGTGGGCCTGGGTGTGGCCTACGTCATCTCCGGCGACTATGCCGGCTGGAACTTCGGCCTGGCCCAGGGCGGCTGGGGCGGCATGTTCCTCGCCACCTTGCTGATGGCCACCATGTACCTGTGCATGTGCTTTTCCCTGGCCGAACTGTCCTCGATGATCCCTACCGCCGGCGGCGGCTACGGTTTTGCCCGCAGTGCCTTCGGCCCCTGGGGCGGCTTTCTCACCGGGACCGCGATCCTCATCGAATACGCCATCGCCCCGGCGGCAATCGCGGTGTTTATCGGCGCCTATTGCCAGTCGCTGTTCGGGATCGGCGGCTGGATGATCTACCTGGTGTTCTACATCGTGTTCATCGCCATCCACATCTTCGGGGTCGGCGAGGCGCTGAAGCTGATGTTCATCATCACCGCAGTCGCCGCCCTGGCCCTGGGCGTGTTCCTGGTGGCGATGGTGCCGCACTTCTCCGTCGCCAACCTGCTGGACATCCCGGTCACCGAGGCCGTGGGCGCCAGCAGCTTCCTGCCGTTCGGTTATGTCGGTGTGTGGGCGGCGATTCCCTACGCTATCTGGTTCTTCCTGGCGGTCGAAGGCGTACCGCTGGCCGCGGAAGAAACCAAGAACCCCAAACGCGACCTGCCGCGCGGCCTGATCGGCGCCATGCTGGTGCTGCTGAGCTTCGCCCTGCTGATCCTGGTGATCGGCCCGGGCGGCGCGGGGGCCAACGCCCTGCTGACCTCGGGCAACCCGCTGGTGGAAGCCCTGGCCAAGGCCTACGGCGGTTCGACCTGGATGGGCAGCTTCGTCAACCTGGTGGGCCTGGCCGGCTTGATCGCCAGTTTCTTCTCGATCATCTACGCCTACTCGCGGCAGATTTTCGCCCTGTCCCGCGCCGGCTACCTGCCGCGCAAGCTGTCGGAAACCAACAAGAGCAAGGCGCCGGTCCTGGCGCTGGTGATCCCCGGGATCATCGGTTTCGGCCTGTCGCTGACCGGCCAGGGCGACCTGCTGATCCTGGTGGCGGTGTTCGGCGCGACCATCTCCTACGTGCTGATGATGGCCGCGCACATCACCCTGCGCATCCGTCGCCCCAAAATGGATCGTCCGTACCGCACCCCGGGCGGTATCTTCACCTCCGGCGTGGCCCTGGTACTGGCCTGCATCGCCGTGGTGGCGGGCTTCCTGGTGGATCCGCGGGTGGTCATTGGCGCCGCGATCATCTATGGAGTATTAATTGCTTACTTTGCTTTCTACAGTCGGCATCACTTGGTAGCAGGCACGCCCGAAGAAGAATTCGCGGCCATTCAGAAAGCTGAAGAAGCCTTGCACTAACCGCCGAAAACCTCGACGCAGGGTTGGTTCCCTGCGTCGTCACGGAGAACCTGTATGGCAAGTTTCGCCCACACCGTCGGCGCCCAGACCTACCGCTTCGACAGCCTCAAGGACGTCATGGCCAAGGCCAGCCCGGCACGCTCCGGGGACTTCCTGGCCGGCGTCGCCGCCCTCAACGACGGCGAGCGGGTCGCCGCGCAAATGACCCTGGCGGACATTCCGCTCAAGCATTTCCTCGAAGAAGCACTGATTCCCTACGAAACCGATGAAGTCACCCGGTTGATCATCGACACCCACGACAAGGCCGCCTTCGCCACCGTCAGCCACCTCACGGTCGGCGGTTTCCGCGACTGGCTGCTCAGCGACGCCGCCAACGAACAGAGCCTGCGTGCCCTGGCCCCCGGGCTGACCCCGGAAATGGCCGCCGCCGTGTCGAAGATCATGCGCGTCCAGGACCTGGTGCTGGTGGCGCAGAAGATCCGCGTGGTCACCCGGTTCCGCGGCACCCTGGGACTGCGCGGGCGGCTGTCGACGCGCCTGCAACCCAACCACCCGACCGACGAACCGGCCGGCATCGCCGCGAGCATTCTCGACGGCCTGCTCTACGGCAACGGCGACGCCATGATCGGCATCAACCCGGCCACCGACAGCATCGCCTCGATCTGCGCCCTGCTGGAAATGCTCGACGCGATCATCCAGCGTTATGAAATCCCCACCCAGGCCTGCGTGCTGACCCACGTCACCACCTCCATCGAGGCGATCAACCGTGGCGTGCCGCTGGACCTGGTGTTCCAGTCGATCGCCGGCACCGAGGCGGCCAACGCCAGTTTCGGCATCAACCTCAATGTCTTGCAGGAAGGCTACGAGGCTGGCCTGAGCCTCAAGCGCGGCACCCTGGGGCAGAACCTGATGTATTTCGAAACCGGCCAGGGCAGCGCACTGTCGGCCAACGCCCACTTCGGCGTCGACCAGCAGACCTGCGAAACCCGCGCCTATGCGGTGGCCCGGCACTTCAAGCCGTTCCTGGTGAACACCGTGGTCGGCTTCATCGGCCCGGAGTACCTGTACAACGGCAAGCAGATCATCCGCGCCGGCCTGGAAGACCACTTCTGCGGCAAGCTGCTGGGCGTGCCCATGGGTTGCGACATCTGCTACACCAACCACGCCGAAGCCGACCAGGACGACATGGACACCCTGTTGACCCTGCTGGGCGTGGCCGGGATCAACTTCATCATGGGCATCCCCGGCTCCGACGACATCATGCTCAATTACCAGACCACCTCCTTTCACGACGCGCTCTACGCCCGCCAGACCCTGGGCCTGAAACCGGCGCCGGAGTTCGAGCAGTGGCTGGCGAAAACCGGCATCTTCACCCAGCCCGACGGCAAGGTGCAGTTCGGCCACAACCTGCCGCCGGCCTTCCGCCAGGCGCTGGCACAGCTTCAGTAAGGACAGGCTTATGGACAAACACCCGACCGACAGCCAGAACCCCTGGCTGGAGCTGCGCCGCCTGACCCCGGCGCGCATCGCCCTGGGCCGCACCGGCACCAGCCTGCCCACCGGCGCCCAGCTGGACTTCCAGTTCGCCCACGCCCAGGCCCGCGATGCGGTGCACCTGCCCTTCGACCATGCCGGGCTGAGCAGCCAACTGGCCGAACGCGGCCGCGGCAGCCTGCTGCTGCACAGCGCCGCCAGCGATCGCCACAGCTACCTGCAACGCCCGGACCTGGGGCGCAAGCTCAGCGATGCGTCGGCCCAGGCCCTGCGCGAGCACGCCTGCGCCAACCCGGGCGGGGTGGATCTGGCGGTGGTGGTAGCAGACGGTCTGTCGGCACTGGCAGTGCATCGCCATACCCTGCCGTTTCTCGCCCGTTTTGAAGAGCAGACCGAGGCCGAGGGCTGGTCGCTGTCACCGGTCATCCTGGTGGAACAGGGCCGGGTGGCGGTGGCCGACGAAATCGGCGAGCTGCTCGGCGCGAAAATGACCGTGATCCTGATCGGCGAACGCCCGGGGCTCAGCTCACCGGACAGCCTGGGGCTGTATTTCACCTACAACCCGAAGGTCGGGCTCACCGATGCCTATCGCAACTGCATCTCCAACGTGCGCCTGGAAGGCCTGAGCTACGGCATGGCGGCCCACCGTTTGCTGTACCTGATGCGCGAGGCCTGCAGGCGGCAGCTCTCGGGGGTCAACCTGAAAGACGAGGCCCAGGTGAACACCCTGGACAGCGACGCGCCCGACACCCTCAAGGGCAATTTCCTGCTGGGGCCTGCAAAGCCGTGACTTTTCGAGACGATTGCGCTTTTTCCACGCTTTAGGCAGCATCGAAACACGGCTGCCCGAGTAATGAACCGTTTGCCGTCGTATCCATTCGAAGTTGAGGACAACTCATGCGGATTACTCAAGCGACCCTCGAACACCTGGATCTGTTGACCCCCCTGTTCGTCAAATACCGCGAGTTCTATGGCGCCCTGCCGTTTCCGGACTCGTCCCGGGCCTTCCTGGAAAAGCGCCTGCGCCGCAAGGAGTCGGTGATCTACCTGGCCCTGCCCGACGATGACGACAAGAAACTCCTCGGTTTCTGCCAGCTCTACCCCAGCTTCTCCTCCCTGTCCCTCAAGCGCGTATGGATCCTCAACGACATCTATGTCGCCGAAGACGCTCGCCGCCAGCTGGTGGCCGACAACCTGATCCGCACCGCGAAGAAAATGGCCAAGGACACCCATGCCGTGCGCATGCGTGTTTCCACCAGCAGTGATAACGAAGTGGCGCAGAAAACCTATGAATCCATCGGTTTTCGCGAAGATACCGAGTTCAAGAACTACATATTGCCGATCAGCGACGACTAAGCCCCCATCTGGAACACCCCCATCCCCCCTTCGACAGCGCCTGCCAAGACGCTGTCGAAGGCCATGCTCTTTCGCCTCTGGCCAGTCAGCGCCGCCAAGACACTCCCCGCTACAAACTCAACGCCCATTTCACCTATCAGGTCTTATAATGCCGACCTTTTCGGGGCGTAAGATGAATCTGCGCCAGCTGTAAGTTTTTGCCCCAGTCATTGCACAGACCCGCCGAGTCGGGCCGTCACCACAGGTGCCTCAATGGATTTCAACCCGATCGACCTCATCCTCCATCTCGACGTTTACCTCGACATGTTGGTGACCAACTACGGGCCATGGATCTACGCCATCCTGTTCCTGGTGATTTTCTGTGAAACCGGCCTGGTGGTGACGCCGTTCCTGCCTGGCGACTCCCTGCTGTTCATCGCCGGCGCGGTCGCCGCCGGTGGCGCCATGGACCCGGTGCTGCTCGGCGGCCTGCTGATGCTGGCGGCTATCCTCGGCGACAGCACCAACTACATCATCGGCCGAACGGTCGGCGAGCGTTTGTTCAGCAACCCGAACTCGAAGATCTTCCGCCGCGACTACCTGCAAAAGACCCACGACTTCTACGACCGCCACGGCGGCAAAACCGTGACCCTGGCGCGTTTCCTGCCGATCATCCGCACCTTCGCCCCGTTCGTCGCCGGCGTGGCCAAGATGCCTTACCCGCGTTTCTTCGCCTTCAGCGTGGCCGGCACCATCCTCTGGGTCGGCGGCCTGGTGACCCTCGGCTACTTCTTCGGCAACGTACCGTTCATCAAGAAAAACCTGTCGCTGCTGGTGGTGGGCATCATCCTGCTGTCGCTGGTGCCGATGATCATCGGCGTGGTGCGCAGCCGCCTGGGCCGCTCGGCAGCAAAGGCCGAAAGCCACTGATCGGTATGTGGCCCCTCAGCACCTGGCGCCGCCGGCGTCGGCTGGCCAAGCACCCGATTGCCGATGAAATGTGGCAACGGGTGCGCCAGCACCTGCCCTTTCTCGATGGCCTGAGCGCTGCCGAGGACCAATGGCTGCGGGAAACCAGTGTCCTGTTTCTCGCCGACAAGCACCTGAGCGCCCTGCCCGGGGTCGAGCTGCACCAGTTCGAGCGCCTGCTGCTGGCCGCCCAGGCCCAGTTGCCGCTGCTGCACCTGGGGGATTTGAACTGGTACCAGGGCTTTCACGAAATCGTCCTCTACCCCGACGACTTCCTCAGCCCCCAGCGCCATCGCGATGCCAGCGGCGTCGAACATGAATGGGACGGCGAACACAGCGGTGAAGCCTGGCAACAGGGCCCGATCATCCTGGCCTGGCCCGGCGTGCTCGCCAGCGGCGGCTGGGAAGCCTACAACCTGGTGATCCACGAGCTGGCGCACAAGCTGGACATGCTCAACGGCGATGCCAACGGCCTGCCGCCGCTGCACAGCGACATGCGCATCAGCGACTGGGCCCAGGTAATGCAGGCGGCCTACGACGACCTCAATCGCCAGCTCGACCACAACCCGGACGCCGAAACCGCCATCGATCCTTACGCCGCGGAAAACCCCGCGGAGTTCTTCGCCGTCACCAGCGAATACTTCTTCAGCGCCCCGGACCTGCTCCACGAGGCCTATCCGAAGGTCTACGAGCAACTGCAGCTGTTTTACCGGCAGAATCCCCTGGCCCGGCTCCAGCAACTGCAGGCCAGCGACCCGCACTACCAGCAACACTGAGGTGTCCACCAGAGCCAGTCTGCTGGCGAAATAATCGCCGGCCCTGACGAGTGCCGCTGAACTAAACGCGCCGCAGCGACTCTTCTTTTCGCAAGCAATCGAGCGTCGCGAGCCGCTCCTGCGCAGGGTTTTCGGCGTTTGGCCCAAGGCGTCCATACGTCCTTCGGTACGTGGCATAGCCCTTGGAATATGCCTATAATCGCCGCCACTTTTTGGTCAATCCGGCCAAGACATTTTGGTCAACTAACGGGGGCATCGCCCAATGAGCTACAGCAAGATTCCGGCTGGCAAAGACCTGCCGAACGACATCTACGTCGCAATCGAGATTCCGGCCAACCACGCGCCGATCAAATACGAAATCGACAAAGACAGCGATTGCCTGTTCGTTGACCGTTTCATGGCCACCCCGATGTTCTACCCGGCCAACTACGGCTACATCCCGAACACCCTGGCCGACGACGGTGACCCCCTCGACGTACTGGTAGTCACTCCTTACCCGGTTGCTCCAGGCTCGGTGATCCGCGCCCGTCCGGTCGGCATCCTGAACATGACCGACGACGGCGGCGGCGATGCCAAAGTCATCGCTGTTCCTCACGACAAGCTGTCCCAGCTGTATGTCGACGTGAAGGAATACACCGACCTGCCAGCACTGCTGATTCAGCAGATCGAGCACTTCTTCGCGAACTACAAGGATCTCGAAAAAGGCAAGTGGGTGAAGATCGAAGGCTGGGACGGCGCAGACGCCGCCCGCGCCGCGATCACGAAGTCGGTTGCCGCCTACAAAGGCTAAAAAGCAGCTGCACGCATCCAGCGACAAGCCTCAAGAAAAAGCCCCGGTCATCCGGGGCTTTTTTATGCCTGCCGAATATTGCCCCTCCCTCAAACGCCAAACACCTGGGTTTTCTGCCCGCCAACAGCTCTTCGCGCTGGGAATTCTCCTCGAATATCAGTATGCTGCGCCCCACCTTTGCGCATCGACCTGTTCAACCGGTCAGATCCGCCCGACGCGGCAGATGATTTTCTCGCCAAGTCCCACAGCCAGCCGCAAGAGCTGGGTGTACGTTTTGCAGGCTGGTGCGGTTTACCAAAAATGAACCAAGCCAGTCCCCGAGAAGCCGGCCACAAGCCGGCTTTTTAATGCCTGGAATTTGCCCTCCCCTGCGCGAACGGCCCTCAGCGCCCGGAGCGGCAGCCGCTGCGCGCCGTTAGGCCGTCAATGGCTGAGCATCTGCAACGGGGCGCTGCGGGTAATCGACTCTATGCGCTGCGCGCCAAGCCCGAACTCCTTGAACCATTGCCGGCTCAGGTCCAACCATGGGCGAATGTCCGGCTGGCTGGTCTGGCCCAGGTCCGAGCTGTAGACCACACGTGGCAGCTCGCGCAATACCTCGCCGAAATCCTCCTTGCTCTGGTAGCCCAGCAAGTAGGTCAGCGCGGTCTGCTCGATGTAGAGCGAAGGCAGGCTCTTGAGCTCAAGAAGGTCGGCCGCGCTCAGCCCGGTCAGCGGATTGGCCGGCTGGTTGAGCATCAACCGCGGCACCTGCAGCCGATCCGCCGCCGCTACCAGCAAAAGCACCTCCTCGCGATTGGCGTGGCCGGTGGAGATCACCACCGGATAATCCCGGCTCATCCGCAACACATCCAGGGTGGCGCGGTTCAATCGCTGGCGGTCATCGCTGACGGTCAGCGGCTTCACGGGGCGCTGGCCAAGGATCGGGTGGCTCAACTCCCGAGCCAGCCGGCTGGTATGCGAACGCCCCGTCACGGTGGGCAAATGCACGATAAAACGCAGGTCGGCGGCGCCATGCTGGCACAGCGAGCGTTCGACCACCCGCCAGTCGATACCGCCGGCAATCTCGTTGAGCACGATCGAACCGGACACCGGAAACCCTTGCTGGCGGGCCTCCCAGGCCTGGGCCGCGGTACAGCCCAGGTGGTTCTTGAGCACCACCCAGCCGTCCTGCGCCTGATACTCGCTACCGGCCCGCAGCGCGCTGTGACGCCGCAGATAAGCATCAGGGCCGGCATGGTAATGGACATCGATGAAGCGTGCCCGGGCGGGCTCGGTTACCGCTGTCGACGCGCTCATGCATGGGCCTCCAGGTCGATCCCCAGATGGCTGCGCACGCTGGCGCGCACCCGCGCCAGGTCATCCAGCAGCGGACGCATGCCCGCACCGGGAACGCCCACCGCCAGATGCTGCGCGGACGCCTGGAAACTGACATTGGTCGCCCTGACCAGCTGCGAACTCTCGCCGAAGATGCTCAACAAGCGCCCCGGCCAGGCCGAGACCTGCGGCTCCACATTGAGTTCGTTCAACAGGCGGAACCCCTGGTCCAGGCGCCGCCCGGCCTGCTCGTCGGCCGTCGCCGCTGACGCCGGCTGGCGCGCCGCCGGTTTCGCCCGGGCCGGCAACACCCATTGATCGAGCAGCATCAGGGCGGTATCGACATCCCCGGCGCTGGCCAGGTCGGCCATCGCCCCCAGGCGCCGGTCGAGGATCTTGTCGGCCCGGGTCGGCGAGGAAATCAGTAGCGCCTGCGCCGCCTGCCGGCCCACAGCGGTCGCCAGCAGCCCCTGGACCACCGCACCGCCCAGGGCGGACCCGGCGATCAGGGCGATCGGCCCCAACGGTTCGAGCACCCCGGCCCAGCGCTGGGTGAAGTCGGTGAACGGCTCATCGTCGTCGGTCAGCAGCGAGAGCGTGTCGAAGATGACCACCCGATAGCCTTTATCGACCAGCGACTGGGTCAGGGGGGCAAAAAACTGGCCTTCGTCCCAGGTGGGCATGACCGGCGACATCACCACCACCAGTTCCAGGCCCAGGCCAAACTGCACATGTACGGGAGCATTGCTGTTCATATCGATTCCTTTGGGCAAGAACACAGGGCGTGCGGCTCAGGCGAACCGTCGGCCGGCAACACGCAGCGCCTGCTCCGCGCCCCGCACGGTCTGCTCGACGATGGTGGCGGCGGGCAGGACATCGTTGATCAGGTCGGCGACTTCACCGGTCCAGATGGCGCGCACGTCGGTGTTGTCTTCGCGCAGCGCTTGCGCGTAGTCCTCGGCCACGCTGGCCGGCGCCCGCACCAGTTCCTGTTCGAACCCCACCCAGCGTGCGGTGAAGTCGTTGGCCAGGGCCCGACCGCTGTACTGCTCGGGCCATTCGATACCGCGCACCAGATCGAACGCACGGGTGCGCACCAGGTCGCCAGCGGTGGCCTGGAGCAGGCGCTGCTTGACCTTGGCGGACGGCAGCGCTTCGTCGCTGGCCAGGAAACGCGTGCCCAGCATGGCCCCGTCGGCCCCCAGCAAAAGTGCCGCGGCCAGCCCCCGGCCATCGGCGATGCCGCCGGCGGCGATCAGTACCGCATCCTCGCCCACCGCATCGCGCACGGCCGGCAGCAAAGGCAAGGAGGCTCGCCGCAGGCTATGCCCGCCGGCTTCGGCGCCCTGCACGATCAAGGCATCGGCCCCGGCATCCAGCGCGGCCAGCGCCTGATCGACGTCATGCACCTGAACGATGGCCAGCGCGCCGCTGTCCTTGATCGGGGCAATAAAGGGCCGGGCATCGCCAAACGACAAGGCAACCACGTCGGGCCCATAGGACAGAGCCAGGTCCAGCAGTTCGAAGCGTTTGGCCACGGTGAACATCACCAGGCCGACGCCCCAGGGTTCCTCGACGTCGCTCATCAGCGCCAGCTCGGTTTTCATCCAGTCCGGATCGCCATAGCTGGCCCCGACCAGGCCAAGCCCGCCGGCCCGGGAAACCGCAGCGGCGAGTCGCCCGCCAGCAGCACCACCCATGGGCGCCAGCACCACCGGATGGCTGATGTTCAACAGTCGGGTCAGCGCGGAATCAAAATTGCTCACGGTGTATCTCCTTGATGTACCGATAAAAGTCGCTGAACGACGGGCCCGCGACACCCAGCATGGGCGGGCCCGCCTTCCCCTCAGGCGAGCGCCGCGGCCACCGGGGCAGTGGCGGCCGGAATGTAGTCGTTGACCTTGTAGAGGTGGAACTCCCAGGTGCCGGTTTCCTTCAGCCGGGAATAACGCGACATGAACTGCTCATCGGAGAACAGAGAGTCAAACTCCTCCTTGCTGCTCCATTGCGCCTGATTGATCACGGTCTTGCCGTCGATACTCTTGAACAGGCGGCTCCACTGGAACGACGGATAGTTCTGCGCCACATAACCCACGGCCGAGCGCAGTACATCGAGGGCGGCGTCCTGCTGCCCCTCGAATACATGTACGACGTTGACCAGGAAAATCGCATCGCTCTCATCGGCGCTAGGTGCATCGAATGCAGTCAGGTTGCTCATGTTGCCTCCAGGAAAAAACAGAATGGTCGGGGCCAGATCAGTGAATCAGCTCGCAGGACTGGGCCGGCTTGCCGTCCTGCCAGAGCAGGGGCGAAATGCGCTCGTTGACGCGCGACTTCTCGACCCGTCCGACAATCACCTCGTGGGTGGCGTAGGACAGCCGCGCATCGACGCTGCAGAACAGCGTCGCCTGGGCATCCGACAGATACGGCAGGTCGTCGGCAGACTCCCATTGGCCATGTTCGAAGCGCGCACTGCCCTTGAGCTGGCCGGCGAAGATGCCGACCAGCCGGCTTTGCGTGGCATCGAGCAGGTTCACGCTGAAACGCTGGTTGGCCAGCAGCGGCTGGTACAGGCTGGCCGTGCGGTTGATGCAGATCAGCAGCGACGGCGGTTCGGTGCACAGCGAGCTGACCGCTGTGGCGACCATGCCGCTGCGCGTGCCATCGACGCCGGTGGCGATGATGGAAACCGTGCTGGTCAGGCGCCGCATGGCGCGCTTGAAGTCCTCGGCCAGCGCCTGCTCGGAGGGCTCGACGGCCAGCGCCAAAGCGCTGCGGGCACTCATGCGACCGCTCCGATGATGACCCTGGAGCTGTTATGGGGCTGGCGCAGGCCGGCCTCTTCCATGCGTGGCAGGACGTCCTGGAGAAACTCGTCGAGGCCGCTCTTGTAGTCGAGCCAGGTCAAGCAGATGCCGTCGATGCCCAGGTCGCTGTAGCGCTGGAACTGCTCGGTGATCATTTCCGCGGTCCCGACCAGGGGCACCCCGGCGAACCCGGCCTTGAAGTGGAAGCGGAAGCGCTCGGCGTCCTCGGTGTTGGCGAACATGCCGCTCTGGATGCCGATCTCCGAGGTGACGTTATCCAGGGCGACTTCATCGCCGTGCTGATTGACGTAGTAGTCGAGGTACTTCTCGGCTTCTTCCAGGCTGTCCTTCTGCACCACGTAGGAGTAGACCCAGATCTGGATCTCGCGGCCGAATTCCAGGCGAGCCAGGTCGCGGTAGGCCTTGATCTGCGCGCGAATGGTGTCGTCGTCATCCTCGTGCTTGAGGATCAGGAACGCCGCGTCGCAATGCTCGGCGCAGAACCTGCGGCCGCGCTCGGAACCCCCGGCATTCATCAGGAACGGCTGGTTCAGCGGCTTGGGCTGGGCAAAGCCCTGGGCGATATTGAAGAAGTCGCCCTTGTGGTCGAAGTTGCCCGGTTCGTTCCAGGCCAGCCGGGCGATTTTCAGCCACTCGTCGGCGTGGTCGTAGCGCCGGTCATGCTCCAGCTGCACCCCGCCGTTGAACATGCCCATCTCCTTGCCGTACCAGCCGCAGATCATGTTCAGGCCGAAGCGACCGCCGCTGATATGGTCGATGGTCGCGGCCTGCTTGGCAGCGAACAGCGGATGCACGGTCGACAGGTGCGAGGTGGTGAACAGCGCGATCTGTTCGGTCACCGACGCCAGCCCCGCCGCCCAGGTATAGGTTTCGAACGACACCCCCATCGGATCGCTGGCACCGCCCCAGCCGCGCCAGCGGCCCACCGGCAGCAGCAGTTCCAGGCCGGCCTTGTCGGCTTTCTTGGCGACTTCCAGGTTGCCGCTCCAGTCAGAGGCGTCCAGGCGCTCCGGGACCGTGGTCAGGGTGCAGCCACCCTCGATATTGAGGGCGAAGACCCCCAGCTTGATTTTGTTGGTGCTGCTGCGCATCGGGTTGGTCTTGATCTTTGCCGGATGATTCGAAGTCATTACTGCTCTCCTTGATCGAGGAACGTGACGCGTCGTTTCGCATCACGCCTGTGCATCGCACGCAGGTTGCCGCTCAGGCGGCACTCGGGGTTTTCGCCTCGGCCGCGAGCCATGGCTGGTCATAGCGGTGCAGGCGGCGCGCCTCCGCCAGCGACAGGCCCTGGCTGACCGACGCGATGATGTCGCGCTCGGTCTTTTCCACGGCAATGGCGCGCTTGATGACCTCTTCGGCCTTGTCGATGGGGATCACCAGGCAACCGCTGGCATCGCCGACGATCAGATCGCCGGGATGGATGGTCACGCCGCTGACCTCGACCGCCACCTGGGTCGCCTTGAGCTGCACGCGGTTCTTGCCCGACTGCATGAACCGCCCGCGGCTGAACAGCGGGTAATTGAGGCGGGTCACGGTGTCGATATCCCGCGCGACCCCGTCGATCAAGGTGCCGCGCACATTCCGCTGCACCGCCACGTGGGTCAGGATGTCGCCCCAGACCGTGGCGTCCAGCCGCCCGGCGTTGCTGGAAACCACCACCGAGCCAGGCGGCACCTCATCGATGTAGTTGGCGGCGTTCTTGAAGCCGTCGTTCTGGTTGACCGGCTCGTAGAGCACGGTAAAGGCGAAGCCGCTGCAACGGGTGCCGGGCACTTGCTGGATGATGCCCAGCAACCCGGCGTCGATGCCGAGGCTGTCGAGGGCATCGCTCAGCGAGGCGGTATCCAGCGCGGCGCATTGTTCCAGCAGGGAGGCGCGTTGTTGCTCCGAGAGTGAAGAGGTGCTCATGCATGACTCCTTGCGGGCAAAGCCCGAGCGTTTTCGGTATTCGGGATGAGTTGACGAAGGTTGGTCACGCTCCGCCGGATGATGGCCGCGGCGCATTGCCCGGTGGTCGCCTGGCCGCCACTGTCGTAGGTCTGGCAGTCGTGCCTGACCACCTGCGTCACCGCCTGCTCGATGGCCTGGGCCTGGGCGTGGTAACCCAGGTGTTCGAGCAGCAGGGCCAGGGATAGGAACATCGCGCTGGGGTTGGCCTTGTCCTGGCCGACATGGGCCGGGGCGCTGCCATGCACCGGCTCGAAGTAGGCCCCGGCGTCGCCGATGTTCGCGCTGGGCGCGAATCCCAGCCCGCCCATAACCCCGGCCCCGAGGTCGGAAAGGATGTCGCCGAACATGTTCTCCGCGACGATCACCCCAAAGCGCTCCGGACGACGGATCATCCACAGCGCCACGGCGTCGACGTTGTCGATGTTGTAGGCGATATCCGGGTAGTGCGCGGCCACCTCCTCGAGGATCCCCCTGGCGAACGCACCGCTGTAGCGCAGCACATTGGGCTTGTCCGCCAGGGTCACGCGCTGGTAGTCATGCTGGCGGGCGTATTCGAAGGCGAAGCGAAACAGCCGGGTCAGGCCGGCCCGGGTCTGCAGCCGCACCGTCATGGTCGCGTCCTCGGCGCTATCGCGGCTCCACGGCGCCCCGGCCAGCTCCCGTGCCTTGAGCAACGGCTCGAACTCGGCGGGGATCGAGGCAAAGTCGAGACCGGCGTAAAGCCCCTCGGTGTTCTCGCGGATCACCGTGAAACGGAACCGCCCCTCACCGAGTACATCGGTGACCGGCCGCACGTTGGCATACAGGCTCAGGCGCTGGCGTAGCTGGATCACCGGCGAGACGTACACCCGCGAGGTGTTGCGCAGGGCCTCGGGCAATTCCTTCTCGGCTTCCTGCAGGGCCTTGCTGGTGATGGCGCCGAGCAGCGTGGCGTCGGCCGCGGCGATCTTCGCCCAGGTCTCGGCCGGGACCGGGTCGCCGCCGGTGCGCCAGCACTCCCAGCCGATCTGGCCGAAGTCCAGCTCGATGGGCAGCTCCAGGGCATCGAAGATCGGCAGTATGGCCTCGACGACTTCACTGCCGATGCCGTCCCCGGGCAGCACGCAGACTCGATGACGCATCGGTTTGCCCGACTGCGCCGATTGCTGGAGTGCGCTCATCACATTTTTCCTTCGGCGGACAGATGAGCCGGGAAGCTGGACCGGGAAATCACCAGCGGCCGTACCGCGTGCCGCTGGATCAGGTCCTGCTCGTGCATCGCCCGGAGCGCCTGGAATGTCGAGCTGATCTGCAGCCGGGACATGGTGTCCTCCAGCCGCTGCTGAACATCGAAAGGCAAGTTGTAGGCACCCAGCATCACATCCATGAGCGGGGTCGGCAGGCTGCTCAATGGAACGCTCTGCGCGGTGTATTCGGACAACTGCAGGGCCTTGACCAAGTCGTAGCCATTGGCACTTCCGACCCGTTCCAGATAGGCGATAAACATGCCCAGGTGCAAGTTGCCCGCGCCCTTGCCCATGCCGCAAATCGAAGTGTCGATATATTCGGCACCGGCCTCGACGGCCGCGATGGAGTTGGAAAGCGCCAGGGAAAGATTATTGTGCGCATGGAACCCCAGGGGCACATGGACTCTTCTGGATATCCGACTGACTAGCCGTTCGACATCATCCGGAATCATATTGCCATTAGAGTCGGCGAAATAAATGACATCGGCCCCGGCGCCTTCCGCGCGCAATGCCATATCCGTCACGGTTCCCGGTGTTTGCGTGGTGATGTGGGTGATATTGGCGCTGGCCTGAAAGTTGAACGACTTGGCCAACTCGATAGTTGCCACGCCTTGTTCAAGTTGCTCGGCACGCAAACACACCCGGATCATTCCGACGCCATGTTCGGCGAGCATTTCAAAGTCTTCGCCCGTCACATTACGCGGATGCACCATGACACACAGCCCTAGTTGACCGCGCGCGGCACGACGCAGCGATTCAATATATTCAGGGCTGACCGAACTGCTCAGTCCGTGTTCTTTCTTGCGTATGAAAGAACCGTTGCAATAACCGATCTCGGCATGCCCAACCCCCACGTCGACAAGGTGTCCGACGGCATTGGCGGCATAATCGGTGGTGAACTCGAAGTTGTTACGATAACCACCATCACGGAGCGTTACATCAATAATCTTTACGTTATTCATGATCCCAATTCCTTCTGTGAGCTCGCTATAAAACTCTGGAAGCGCACGCAAGTACGTCCCGGGTTTCGTTAGTAGTAACGTGACCGTAATGCAGGATTATTCCCAAACGCTTTTTACAGGCATGAGTCGAGGGCCAGAGAGGCCAAGAGCAGAACTTGATAAATGTTTTTTCAACATCAGAGCTTCGACGGCCAGCGAATCAATATCGTTGGACAATCGAATTCTTCGCTGTTTTTTTTATTATGGTTTCAGACCGCAACCGGAGAAGCGTGTGCCGTATCCGGGTGGGGGACTTTTGAAAACCCTGGCATGGGTTTTCAACCGTCGGGGGAGCAAGCATGTTTCTTGTTATGGGGCTGATACTGAAATCTGCCCGCTTGTTTGTAAACTCCCCGTATTTACCCTGGGGGGTTAAAAAATTCACCTTGTGTTAACACCAGACTGAACTACGCCCCCCTGTAAAAACGCTTTTAAAAGAATTGCTCAGTTGGAAAGCAGCTGACCAGGAAGTCCATTAACGAACGAATGGGTGCCTCTTTGCGCAAATCCTCATGAACCACTAGCCAGATATCGATCATCAAGTCCGCATAATGAAACTGCGCCTTTGCCAATTCGGGGTCTTTCAGGCCATAGAAGTTGGGCAGCAAGGCAATGCCGATGCCGGCGCGGGCCGCCGAGGCCTGGACTTCGAGACTTCTGGCGCGCAGCACCACCGGGCGCTCCCCGGCAACCTCGCGCAACCACATCTGTTGCCGGGAGTGCTCCATGCTGTCGTCATAGACGATGTATTCGTACTGCTCGCTGGTGTGCTCCGCCAGGTAGCCCTGGCTGCCGTACAGGCCAAAAGACACCGTCCCTATCTTGCGCGCCACCAGGTCCATCTGGGTCGGCCGGCACAGGCGGATCATCAGGTCCGGCTCGGGATTGCACAGCGTGCCGATATCGTCCTGCATCAACAGGCTGACATTGATCGACGGGTGTTCACGGCGCAGGCGCCCCAGGTGCGGGGCGATGAATTCCGAGGTCAGCAACGGCGGCGCGCTGACCGCGAGATCGGCGACCATCTCGGTCTGCACGGAGAGCGCCACCTTGGAAATCGCCTTGGCGTCCTTCTGCATCCGCCCGGCGATTTCCGCGATGCGGTGGCCGAACGGCGTGATCTCGTAGTTGCGTTTACGCCGGTCGACCAGCTTGAGGTTCAGCGACGATTCCAGCGCCGCTATCCGTCGCGCCACCGTGGCATGCTCGACGCCCAGCTCGCGTGCCGCGCTGCTGAGCGACTGGGTGCGGGCGAAGGTGACGTAATGGCGAAGGTTTTCCCAGTCGAACATGCTGCTGTCGCGCGACTCCAGCCCCGTGGGCCAGTTGCAGGAGGGGTTGGACACAGTCAAGGGATTCATGAGGCCTCGATCGATTCTCAATGGAAAAACAACCCAGGCGGTCGACCCAAAGGCTTCCATCCTGGAGATCCTTGGTTGGGAACGTAAAGCCGATGCCAGCCGCGCACGGATGAAAAAACCCTCATCCGTGCGGGCCACCCTGCATCGTAGAACTCAGTCTGCCGCGACGGGCGCGCCTCCCTTGCGCGGTGCGGCACTGAAAAACAGGACTTTGACCACGATGACCATCAAGGCCAGCGCGGCGAACAGCAAACCACTGTAGAGAGTGCCCTGCAAGCCCAGGCGCGCCAGGAACCAGCCGCCAGTTGTCGACCCTATGGTCACGCCCAGATTGATGAACGAGATGTAGATGCCGGTGGCGAACTCCGGGGCCTCCGGCGCTTCGGAGGTCAGCCAGATCTGCGTGACGATCAGCCCGCTGGTATGGGTCGCGCCCCAGATCACCACGATCACCAGCATGGTCAGCAGCGACGGGCCGGCGAACAGGTACAGCAAGCCGTAGGCGCCCGCCAGCAGGATCGGGTGCAGGATCGTCGTGCGGACCATGTTCTGGCCGATCAGCTTGCCGGCATACAGGTTGCCGGCAACGCCGCCGATACCGAAGACCACCAGCAGGATGCTGATCAGTTGTGCGCTCATCCCGGCTTCCCGGGCCAGGTACTCGGCCGAATAGCTGTACACGGAGAACATCGCGGCAAAGATCAGCGTCGAGGCGGTAATGTTCAGCCACAGCGGGAACTTGCGCAGGATGGCCAGTTGGTCGCCATAGGACACGGCCCGATTGCCGGGCGCGTCCGGCAGCCTGGCGATGATCCCCAGGCCGGCGATGCAGTTGACCAGGGCGCAGAACAGGAACGACGCCTCGTAGGAGAATTGCGCGGCGACCAGCGTCGTCAGCGGCACCCCCAGCACCATGCCCATGCTGGTGCCGACGAACGCCTTGGCCGCGGCACGGGTCGACTCTCCAGGCGGATAGAGCGAGGTGGCCGCGACGAAGGCCAGGGAAAAATACACCGGGTGAAACAGCGCCGGGATGATGCGCAACACCATCAGCGATTCGAAGTTCGGCGCATAGGCCGACAACACGCTGGTGCCGGCAAAGACGAACAGCGCGAGGGTCAGGACCTTCTTGCGGTTGAAGCGCGACAGCAGCAACACCATGATCGGGCCGCAGGCCGCGATGATCAGCGCGAACAGCCCCACCAGCAGCCCCGCCTGCGAAGCACTGATGGCGAAGCGCTCGATGATCACCGGCAGGATCCCGACCACGCCGAACTCGATGGTGTAGACGCCGAACAGGCCCAGGGCCAGGAAGTAGATCGGATGGAGCATTTTCATGACACGGACTCCAGCGTGACCACCACCTTGCCGAACTGATCGCCGGCCTCCAGGTAGCGGTGGGCATCGACGATCTGCTCGAAGGCGAAGGTCCGGGCAATCACCGGGCGCAGCGTCCCCGCCTCCAGGCCGGCGATCACATAGGCCTTGCCGGCCTCGAGCAACTCAGGCCGGGAAGTGATCTCATGCAGCAGGTAGCCGCGCAGCGTCAGGCTCTTGCTCAGGACCTTGAACAGCGGGAAAGGCGACGGCTCGCTGCTCAAGGCGCCATACACCAGGATGATCCCGCCGCGGGCCGCGGCATCGACCAGTTGCTCCAGGAACGGCCCACCCACCGGATCGAAAATCACCCGGGCGCCCTGGCCCGAGGTAATCCGCTCGACCTGTCGATTGAAGTCCGCCTGCTCGCTGGTCAGCACATGCGCCGCGCCGGCCGCCAGCAACTGTTCGTGCTTGGCCGCGGTGCGGCTGACGGCGATCGGGATCGCCCCGACCTGGTTGGCAATCTGGATCGCCGCCAGGCCGACACTGCTCGAAGCGGCCGTGATCAGCACGAATTCCCCCGGCTGCAGGGCGGCAACCTGGATCAACGCGCCCCAGGCCGTGACGTACTGCATCCAGACCGCCGAGGCCTCGGCGAACGACAGGCTGGCGGGATGCTTGACCAGCATCGCGGCCGGCAGCACCGCGAGTTCGGCATAGGTGCCCCACTGCGCGATCGAGATCGGCGGCACAAGGCTGACGATATCGCCCACCGCGAACTCGCCGGCCCGGGCCCCGACGGCCTCGACGATGCCCGCCGCCTCATACCCCAGCCGGGAAGGAAACTCGGCCTGTTCCAGGTACTGGCCGGAACGGAACATCGACTCCGCCCGGTTCAGGCCGATCGCCTTGACGCTGATCCGTACCTCGTCGGGCCCCGGTGCGGGGACCTCGATGTCATCGATCCTGAGTACTTCAGGACCACCGTATTGGCTAAAACGCACGACGCGTGTCATTGACTGTCCCCTTGTTTCATTGATTGCAGATGACTGTAGAGTGCTTGCGAATCCTGAAAAACCGCCTCCCGTTCCGTTCTCAACGGACCGTCAGCTCCGCAATGGGCGACTCGGGCGCGGCCTGGACCGCAGGGGTCCGGCGGGTGGCGAGCAGCCGCAGCGCGACATAGAACACCGGGGTGAACAACAGCCCGAACAGGGTTACCCCGAGCATGCCGAAGAACACCGCGACGCCCATGGCATGGCGCATCTCGGCGCCGGCGCCGGTGGAGAGCACCAGGGGCACGACGCCCATGATGAAAGCGATGGAGGTCATCAGGATCGGGCGCAGGCGCAGCTGGCTGGCCTCGACGGCGGCGCGGACGATGCCCTGCCCCTGCAGTTCGAGTTCCCGGGCGAACTCGACGATCAGGATGGCGTTCTTGCTGGCCAGCCCCACCAGGACCATCAGGCCGATCTGGGTAAAGATGTTGTTGTCGCCCTGGGTCAGCCAGACACCCAGCAGCGCCGACATGATGCCCATGGGCACGATCAGCAGGATGGCCACCGGCAACAGCAGGCTTTCGTACAGCGCCGCCAGCACCAGGTACACCAGCAGCATGCAGATCAGCAGGATCCACACGGTGGAGTCGCCGGAAATGATCTGTTGGTAGGTCAGCTCGGTCCATTCGAACTTGATGCCCTTGGGCAGCGTCTCGGCGGCAATCCGTTCCACCGCGGCCTGGGCCTGGCCGGACGAATAACCGGGGGCCGGGCCACCGTTCAGGTCGGCGGCGGTGTAGCCGTTGTAGCGCACCACCATTTCCGGCCCGTACGTGGGATGGACCTCCACCAGGCTGCCCAGCGGCACCATGTTGCCGTCGGCGTTGCGCGCCTTCAGCTGGCCAATATCGTCGGCATGGGCCCGGAACGGCGCATCGGCCTGCACCCGCACCTGGTAGACCCGTCCCAGCAGGTTGAAATCGTTGACGTACAGCGAGCCCAGATAGACCTGCAAGGTGTCGAACACATCGGTCATCGCGACATTCGATTGCTTGGCCTTGATCCGGTCCAGATCGACCTTCAGTTGCGGAACGTCGATCTGGTAGCTGGAAAAGCTCGGCCCCAGCTCGGGTGCCTGCGCGGCTTGCTTGAGGAAGGCACGTACCGCTGCATCGAGCTTTTCGAAGCCCAGCGCGCCACGGTCTTCCAGTTGCAGCTTGAACCCGCCCAGGGTCCCCAGCCCCAACACCGGAGGCGGCGGAAAGACCCCGGTGAACGCCTCCTTGATGGCGGAGAATTGCTGGTTCAATGCCGCCGCGATGGCCGTGGCGCTGGTTTGCGAACCGTGCCGGTCGGCGAACGGCTCGAGGATGACGAAGATGATGCCCGCGCTTGACGAGTTCATCAGGCCATTGACCGACATGCCGGGAAATTCCAGGGTGTGGGCCACGCCCGGTTGTTTCAGGGCGATTTCGTTCATCCGCTGGATCACCTGCTCGGTGCGTTCGAGCGAGGAGCCGTTGG
Source organism: Pseudomonas sp. B3G-3 (assembly GCF_028640915.1). Lineage (NCBI taxonomy): Bacteria > Pseudomonadati > Pseudomonadota > Gammaproteobacteria > Pseudomonadales > Pseudomonadaceae > Pseudomonas > Pseudomonas sp. B3G-3. Next base: position 86,896 of record NZ_JAQZAB010000090.1, read on the forward strand.
GCAGCTGGGCCAGGCCGACCAGGAACTCCTTGTCCTGGGCCGGGACGAAACCGCCGGGCAATGAATGGCCGAGCCAGGCCGTCAGGCCGAGCAACACGGCGTACAGGCCCAGGGTCATGCTTTTGCGCTGGATAACCCGGCCCAGGTTATTGCCGTAGGACTGCTCGCCTCGCGCCGACAGCCGGTTGAAGCGGCTGAACAAGGGCCCCAGCAGCCGGTCGATCCCGCGGCTGAGCCGATCCCGCGGCTGGTCATGGCCCTTGAGCAGCAGCGCACACAGGGCGGGCGACAAGGTCAGGGAGTTGAACGCCGAGATCAGGGTCGAGATGGCGATGGTCAACGCGAACTGCTGATAGAACTGCCCGGTCAACCCAGGCATGAACGCCAGCGGCACGAACACACTCACCAGGGTCAGGGTGATCGCGATGATCGGCTTGCTGACTTCGTCCATCGCCTTATAGGAGGCGGCCTTGGGCGTAAGGCCCAGGGCAATGTTGCGCTCGACGTTCTCGACCACCACGATCGCATCGTCGACCACGATGCCGATGGCCAGCACCATCCCGAACAGCGACAGCGCATTGATCGAAAAACCGCAGGCCAGCATCAGCGAGAGCGTGCCGATGATCGACACGGGCATGGCCAGCAGCGGGATGATCGAGGCGCGCCAGGTCTGCAGGAACAGGATGACCACCAGCACCACCAGCAGCGTCGATTCGAGCAGGGTCTGGATCACCGCCAGAATGCTGGAGCGAACGAACTGGGTGGGGTCGAACACGATCTTGTAGTCGACCCCGGCGGGCATGTCTTCCTTGGCCTGGCGCATGATTTCGCGCGCCTGCGCGGAGATCGCCAGGGCATTGCCGCCAGCCATCTGGAACACCCCGAAACCCACCGCTGGCTTGCCGTCGACCAGTGAGCGCAAGCCGTAGTCCGAAGCCGCCAGTTCGACCCGCGCCACATCGCGCAGGAACGTCACCGCGCCGCCGGCAGAGCTCTTGAGGATGATGTCGCCGAATTCCTTTTCCGATTTCAGGCGCCCCTGGGTATTGACCGACAGTTGTTGCGCGACATCCGTGCGCATCGGCTGACCGCCGATGACCCCGGCGGCCACCTGGACGTTCTGTTCGCGGATCGCCGCGACCACATCGTTGGCGCTCAAGCCGCGCTGGGCGACTTTCTGCGGGTCCAGCCAGATGCGCATCGCGTAGTCGCCACCGCCCCAGATGCGCACCTCGCCGACGCCCGGGATACGCTCCAACTGGTTCTTGATATTGAGAATGCCGTAGTTGCGCAGGTAGGTAGCGTTGTACTGGTCATCGGGGGAAACCAGGTGGATGGCCAGCGTCTGGGTCGACGACGACTTCATCGTCACCACCCCCAGCCGGCGCACGTCCTCGGGCAGCCGCGGCAGCGCTTGCGAGACCCGGTTCTGCACCAGTTGCTGGGCCTTGTCCGGATCGGTGCCGACCTTGAACGTGACGCTGAGTGTGAGGTTGCCGTCGCTGTTGGCCTGCGACTGCATGTACAGCATGTCCTCGACACCGTTGATCTGCTCCTCGAGCGGCGCCGCGACCGTCTGCGCCACCACCGCCGGGTTGGCGCCCGGGTACTGGGCGTTGACCACGATCAGCGGCGGCACCACATCGGGATACTCCGAGACCGGCAGGCGGAACAGCGAGATGATCCCGGCCAGCAGGATCAGGGTCGACAGGGCGCCGGCGAAGATCGGCCGGTCGATGAAGAAACGGGAGAAGTTCATGGCTGGGTGCTCGCGTCCGCGCGCTGGGCCAGCAGCGGCCTGACGGTATCCCCAGGCCGTGCCCGGTGCAGGCCGTTGATCACCACCCGCTCGCCGGGCTGCAGGCCGGAATCGATGATGCGCAGATTGCCGACCAGGTTGCCGGGGCTGATGCGGCGGTACTCCACCTGATCATTGGCGGTCACCACCAGCACGAATTTCTTGTCTTGATCGGTGCCTATCGCACTGTCATCGATCAACACCGCCTGGCGCTCAGGGCCACCGCCGAGCTTGATCCGGGCCAGCATGCCGGGCCTGAGCAGGCCGTCGGCGTTGTCGAAACTGGCGCGCACGCGCAACGTGGCCGACTGCAGGTCGAGCTGATTGTCCAGCGAGGCCAGCTTACCCACCCGCGGGAAATCCGTTTCGTTGGACAGCCCGAGCATGACCGGCACCGCATCCGGCCGGGCACTGCTTTGGTTGAGGTAACGCAGGAACGTCTGCTCGTCGACGTCGAACGCGGCGTAGATCGGCGACAGCGATACCAGGGTGCTCAGCGGCGCGGCATTTTCCCCGGCGCTGACGATATTGCCTGTCGTCACCAGGGCATTGGACATGCGCCCGCTGACCGGGGCAGTGATCCGGGTGTGGGCCAGGTCCAGCCGAGCGCTGTCGAGTATCGCCTGGGCCTGCCTGACATTGGCCTGGGCTTCGCTGGCGGCGTTCTGCTTTTCGTCCAGGTCGCGCATGGCGATGGCATTGGAGTTGATCAGCCGCTGGGCCCGGCCCAGGTCGGTGGCGGTGTACTGGCTTCGCGACTTGGCCGCGGCCAGGCTCGCCTGGGCTTCCTCGACCCGTGCGGCATAGGGCCTGGCGTCGATTTCAAACAGCAGGTCGCCCTCCTTGACGATCGCCCCGTCCTTGAAATGCACGGCGACGATCGTCCCCGATACCAGGGGGCGGATGACGACCTTTTCGACCGCCTCCAGCCGCCCGGAATAGTTCTGCCAGTCCGTCACGGGCCTGGACAGCACCATGGCCACGTCGACTTCGGCGGCCGGCGGCGCCACGCTGGCCTTCGCCGTGGTGGACGGTTCGCCGCGCAGCACGACTACCAGCGCGACCACCACGGCGCAGGCCAGCGTGGCGCGAATCATGAGAGCGCTGCCCGAGCGCCCGGATCGTATCGAGTCCATAAAACAACTTCCCTGTTATGAGGCCATCGGTTGAGAGAGGGTCAGGACGTGGCTTCGGGCTGGGCCAGGCTGCCGCCCAGCACCCTGGCCTTGCCGGTCCGGCCCCAACGCTGCATGACGGGGCGCTCGACAAAGTTGAACAGCAGCCAGCCGCCGAAGATGGAGAGCGCGAAGGTGAGCGCGACGATCAGCGTGGCGCTGCCGTTATCGAACAGGCGGCCGCCGAGCAGCTGGGTCGCCAGGGTCATGATCAGCAGGTGGATCATGTAGAAGCCGAACGAGATCTCCCCCAGCCAGACCATCCAGCGCGTGTTGAGCAACCCTTTGCGATCCTTCAGGTCGCTGGCGGCGATCGCGGTGATCAGCGCCGCGACCGGCACCAGCGTCACCAGGTTGAGGCTGTACTGGAAAGGCACATACATCGCCGCCACGTAGCTGCCGACCAGCAGCGCGAAGGCCCAGGGCACGCTCAGGTCGATCCAGCGGCCGGCCATGAGGATCCGCGCCATGAGCATGCCCAGCACGAACTCGAACAGCCGCGCGGGCGGGAAGTAGTAGGCCCACCACCACTGGCTCAGGGAAATCGGGTACTCATTGATCAGTGGCGTGGCCGGGGCCAGCAGGCGTATGGCGACTTGCGTCAGGGCCAGGCCCGCGACCATCGCCCAGGCCCAGCGCCACAGCCGCTGCTCGGCAATGTTCCAGACCAGCTTGAGCGCCAGGGGAAACAGCAGATAGAAGAACATCTCGCAGCACAGCGACCAGGACGGGCCGTTGACGCTGAGGAAGGTGTCCATCCGTGGAATCCAGGAATGCACCAGCAACAGATTGGGCAGCCAGATCGCCACGCTGGCCGCCGGCACGCTGAACAGCAGCATCGCCAGCAGCCAGGTGGCGATGTGGTTGGGGTAGATCTTCAGTAAGCGGCGCTTCCAGAAGCCGGTCAGGCTGTCGCCCTTGCGCGCCGACCAGGTGATCACAAAGCCACTGAGCACGAAAAAGAACGACACGCCGAGCCAGCCGCCACCGCTGAAGATGCGCTGGAAGACATCGATCACGTCGCTGTCGGCGTAGGGGTTGAAACCGATGATCCGGGTCAGCGACGCATGGAACATGAACACCATAGCCGCGGCGAAAAAGCGTATTCCCGTGAGCGAATCGAGTTTGCTGTGCACATGCGAATGGTAGAACTCTGCTTTTTTCATTATCCGATCCCCATAGAGTCACGGCGCGCCCGACGACGCGTGCGCGTGCCGAGCGTGCTCCCGATAAAAACCATCAATGGCGTTGCGAACTTGCAGGCAATGTTGCGAGGGGTACGGCAATGCAGATCGCTGAGCGAACCGTCTTTATTCGATGTTTGCGTGCCGGCCCCCAGCTGGCAGGGGCCGGCACCTGTTCACTGGCCGTAGACGGCGTTGCACAGGTCGACAGTGAACTGCCCGAACATGCCTTCGAAGGCGGTGTTGGTGAAGGCGACCACCGTCAATTGCTCGGCCGGGTCGACGAACCACGAATGCCCATAGGCGCCGCCCAGCCGCCAGCTGCCGGCCGACTCGGCGGTCTGCGCCGCCGCCGGGTCCTTGAGCACCGTGAAGCCCAGGCCAAAGCCGCGTCCGGGCCAGTTTTCCAGCTCCAGATCGGCGGTCTGGTTGCTGGTCATTTCATCGACCAGGGCTTGAGGCAGCAGCGGCGCGCCACCCTTGCGCAGGGTTTCGAGCAGCGTCAGGAACTCACCGGCGCTACCGATCAGGCCCGAGCCACCGGAGTCATAGGCATGCGGGTCCAGGGCCCGGGCCGGGTCCAGCTTGATGCCCGCGGTGCCCTCGAAGACCGGGACCACTTCCAGCGCCTCGATACGATGCGGCCGTGGCTGATCGTTCAGGTACGCCGCGGTCAGGCGGCTGACGTCTGAAACCTTGAAACTGGTGTCGTGCAACTGCAGTGGCTGGACCACCAATTGATCGATCGCCACGGCGAGGGTCGTGCCATGCACGGCGGCGATCAGCCCGCCCAGGACGTCGGTGGCGATCGAGTAGCCCCAGTTGCTGCCGGGTTTGTACTGCAATGGAATCTGGCCCAGGCGGCGCAGGTTCTCTTCCAGCGAAAGCTCGCTGCGCTCCAGCCCGTCGGACACCCCGGCGGCGTGATAAGGGCCGCCCTCGGCGCTTTCCAGGAAGCCATAGGAAAGACCGGCGGTATGGCTCAGCAGCTGGCGCAGGGTAATGGTCGCGGGCTGGCCGTCGTTCAGGGTTGGCTTGAAATACGGCAACCAGCGGCTGATGTCATCGTCCAGCTGGATCTTGCCCTGGGCGACCAGCACCAGCGCCGCCACCGAAGCGATCGGCTTGGAAACCGAAGACAGCCGGAACAAGGCATCTTCACGCATCGGCACTTGCGCTTCCCGGTCGGCCAGGCCCGCCGCGCGGCGATAGATGAGTTCGCCGCGATGAGCCACCAGCACCACGGCGCCCACCAGGCGCTGGTCGTGCAGGGTCTGCTCGAGCACGGCATCGATCCGTGAGGCCACCTGGGTGGACTCGAACGAGCGAAGAGACTGTAGCGGGCGAAGCGGTTCGTTGACTGACATAGCTGACCCCAAATTGCTGAATGGTTGAACTGGATGCAGCGATGGTAGAACCGGCCACGGTAGGGAAACAGAGGTTACAATTCCGGGGTCCACGGACATTTTTGTCCGCAATCAAAGGAGTGAGTGTTGGATAAGCTCAATGGCATCACCGTGTTCGTCCAGGTCGCCGAAAGCCGCAGTTTCGTCGCGGCGGGCCGCTTGCTCGGGATCTCCGCCTCGGCCGTGGGCAAGAGCATCGCCCGCATGGAAGAGAAACTCGGCACCCGGCTATTCCACCGCAATACCCGCAGCATCAACCTGACCAGCGAGGGCTCGCTGTTCCTGGAACGCTGCCGCCGGGTGCTCAACGAGCTGGAAGCCGCGGAGCAGGAACTCTCCAGCTCCAGCGAGACGCCACGCGGCAAGCTGCGCATCAGCCTGCCGCTGCTGGGCAACGTTTTGTTCATGCACCTGTCGCGCTTCATGCAGCGTTATCCGGACATCCAGCTGGAGCTGGACTTCACCGACCGGCTGGTGGACGTGGTCGAGGAAGGCTTCGACGCCGTGCTGCGCACCGGCCAGTTGCACGACTCCCGCTTGATGGCCAGGAAACTCGACAGCTTCGGCTTCTACCTGGTGGGCGCACCCAGCTACTTTGCCAGCCACGGTTACCCGGTCACGGTCGAGCAGCTGCAGGAGCACCACTGTCTGCATTACAAACTGCCGTCGACAGGCAAGCTGGAAAAATGGCCGCTGACGGGCCTCGCCGAAGGCGCCGAGCTGAAAGTGCCGGCGACCATGGTCTGCAATAACCTGGACATGCTGATCCACATGGCCAGGCAAGGCCTGGGCATCGCCTGCGTCCCCGAATTCGCGGTGCGCGAGGCACTGGATGCCGGCGAACTGGAATCGATCCTGCCCGACCGGGTGCAGCGCACCCTGAACATCCAGGTGGTATGGCCATCGAGCCGCCACCTCACACCGAAACTGCGGGCGTTCATTGACTTTATCTGTGACGGCGGGGGGCGGGGGTGAGGGTTGCCGACCTTTTGGCAGCCCGCGCAGCGTTCGAAACATCAAGGCGGCCTTTGGCTTGGCCAGGTCCAGATGTAAGGCTCTTCGCTTTCTATTGAGCGATTTTTCCTAGAATCTCCAACCCGCTTGCGCCTGCCAAACCTGCTGCCTAGGCTCGGCCTGTCACTGCCAATTCAGTGATCGGGTTTAGCAGCCCACCGGACTAGGCGCAAAGTGCCCCCTCAGCGAGGCGCTTTTATTCGGCCCAAGCTTTTATGGTGGCCGTGCGCAGGGCACCCTCGGGTGCGCCGGTTTTCCTAGTCACCGGTCTGCTAACCTGCAAACGGCTGCCACCCTATCGTTTAGCAGCGATGGTGATGGCTCCTAATCTGTACTAGGAGTTAAACCATGAAAAAGCTCGTCCCCGATCCACCCATGCCCCTGCCCGGGCAATTCAGAACCCCCGAACACGACCTCGCCACCCAGCGCATCCGCCTGGCCCTGGCCGCGAACAACGCCGAACCCTCGACCCTCGACAGCCTGAAAGACACCGCCGCGGCAGCCGTGGGTCACGACTCGCCGTTCAACGTCCGCCCCGGCGTCAGCGCCGAAGAAGCCTTGGTGCATGTGTCGCTGCTGCTCGATTGCGCGGTGCAGGTCAGCGATGAAATCAGCGAACGCACCAGCGGCGTGGAACGCGGGCTGATCTGGTCGATGATCCATTCAGTGGAAATGGCCAATGCCGTAGTGAACGCATTGCTCGATGCCAACCGGCCGGCCAAGACCACTGCCTTGCGTTAAAAGCTCAAGTATCCGCAGGGCAGGAACGGGGCGAACGGTCATTCGCCCCGTTTTTATAGAAGCCCTCTACAGGCCTTATCCCCTCTCAGTTCCCCTCAAGACGCCCCATGCACCCGCGCCGTCATGTCCAGCCCCAGGGCGCGCATCACCGCCAGCAGGGTCTTCAGGGTCGGGTTGCCCTTGTCGCTGAACGAGCGGTACAGCTGCTCGCGGGACAGCCCGGTTTCATGGGCCAGTTCGGTCATGCCCTTGGCCCGCGCCACCACGCCCAGGGCTTTGGCGATGTAGCCGGCATCGCCGGTCTCGAAGGCGTCCGCCATGAACAGGGCAATGGCCTGCGGGTCACGCAGGGACGTGGCGGGGTCATAGTCGAAAAGCGGTTCGTTCATGATCGGCTCCAACGACGGGCCAGCTGTTTGGCCAGTTCGATATCTCGGCTCTGGCGACTCTTGTCGCCGCCGCATAACAGGATGACGAGTTGCAGGCCGCACTGCTGGAAGTAAACCCGGTAGCCCGGCCCGTAATGGATGCGCAACTCACTGACGCCTTCGCCCACCGGAGACACGTCCCCGGCAAGGCCGTTGGCCAGGCGAAAAATCCGCGCAGCGATCAACGCCCTGGCTCTGGAATCCTTGAGCCTGTTTTCCCACTCCATAAAGGTCGCGGTCTGTTTGATCTCGATCATGCCGCGACTGTAGTTTCAAGACTACAGCATTTGAAAGCGTATTTGTATTGCAAAGCACTGCCAGCGCACAGGCCGATAGCGATCCGGGCCACAGCGTGTTGAAATCGAGCACTCGGCCACAACCTGATGTCTCAACGGCTCAATGTCTTAACTCCTGTAAGGACGTCCCCATGAGAAAGCTGTTCCCCCTGCTGCTCCTCGCCGCGGCTTTCCATCAACCCCTCGCCCTCGCCGACTGCGCCAGCTCGCCCAAGCCGGTGGCCGAGGCCTTCTACAACTGGTACCTGGAAAGTTTCAGCAACGAAAAAGACCCGATCACCGATGACCTGCCGCACCTGCAGCAGTACGTCACCCAAACGCTGATCGAACGGATCAAGAAGCAGATGAGCAGCCCCGAAGGGCTGGAAGAGGACTACTTCCTCAAGACCCAGGACTACATGGATGAGTGGCTGACCCAGATCAAGGTCAGCGAACCGCAGGTGCAAGGCGCCTCGGCGCGCGAGTCGGTGACCCTGGGCAATACGCCGGACACCACGCAGATCGTCGACCTGCTGCTGGTCAAGGACAAAGGCTGCTGGAAGATCAACGAGGTGCTGGCCACCACGGATCAGAGCGAGTGATCCGCAGCGGCCGGCCAGGCAGGGTCAGATATCGAGAATGATCTTGCCGAAGTGCTGGTTGCTTTCCTGGTAGCGGAAGGCATCGACTATTGCATCCAGGGCGAAATGCTTGTCGAGGATCGGATGCATGCCGTTGGCATCGATGGCGCGGACCATGTCCTGCTGCTGCCGGCGGTTACCCACCAGCACGCCTTGCAGGCGCAGTTGCTTGACCAGCGCGGTGACGATCGGGAACTCACCCGCCACGCCGGTCAGGATGCCGATCACCGAGATATGGCCACCGGCCCGGGCGGCGATCATCGACTGTTCCAGGGTGGCCGGGCCGCCCACTTCGATCACGTGGTCGACGCCACGGCCGGCAGTGAGTTTCTGCACGGTTTCGCCCCAGGTAGGGTCCTCGCGGTAGTTGATCAGGTGATCGGCACCGAGGGCTTTCAGCCGTTCCAGCTTGGCATCGCTGGACGAGGTGGCGATCACGGTGGCGCCGAGCATCTTGGCGAATTGCAGGGCGAAGATCGACACGCCGCCGGTGCCTTGCACCAGCACGGTGTCGCCAGCAGTCACCCGGCCGTCGTCCACCAGCGCACGCCAGGCAGTGAGACCGGCGGTGGTCAGGGTCGCGGCTTCGGCGTGGCTCCAGCCCTTGGGCGCACGGGTGAAGGCGGTGGCGCGAGCGGTAACGACTTCACGGGCGTAACCGTCCAGGCCGTCGCCCGGCACCGTGGCAAAGCCGACGACATTGGGCCTGCCATCCAGCCATTCAGGGAAAAAGGTGCTGACCACCGAGTCGCCAACGGCGAATTCACTGACCCCCTCGCCCACGGCGATCACTTCACCGGCGCCATCGGCCATCGGGATGCGCGACTCAGTCGGCCCCCACATGCCGCTGACCACCGCGAAGTCGTGGTAGTTGAGGGAGCTGGCGCGCAGGCGCACGGTGATTTCGCCCGCTTGTGGCGCCGCGGCCGGAGCCTCGCCGACCACTACGTTGTCGTAGCCACCACCGGGTTGTACGTAGATTGCTTTCATGAACAGATCCTCCTGGGTTGCTTTTTCATTTCGAAAAATAACGAAATGTTCAAGTAAAAAAACTCAGAGCTCGCGCTTCAGTTGCTCGGTAAAGGCCGCAATGGCGGCTTCGTTACGGCGAAAGTAAGTCCACTTGCCGATGCGCGTGGCCTCGACCAGACCCGCCTGCTGCAGGATCGCCAAATGGCTGGAGGTGCTGGACGCCGAAAGCGCGGCCTTGTGCTGCAGGTGAGTCATGCAGATGCCGATTTCTTTCGGTGCGTCATGCCCCTGGGGCGGAAAGTTGCCTTCCGGGTCCTTCAGCCATTCAAGCATCTGCATACGGATGTCGCTGGCCAGCGCTTTGATTTGATCGATGAGCATGGCGGGGATATTACGGACTTTTACGAAATGATCAAGACCTGAGCAATATCCCCGCCCCTCTTCCTATTGCTTGGGCTCGACGATTGGACCCGGCGCTTTCACCTGGGTCATCAGGTCATCGTCCCACTGCCCCTCCACCTTGATCTGGGCCAGGGCCCCCAGTTCCATGGCCTCGATCAGGTTGTGGCTGAGGTACACGTAGGTCCCCGGTTGCTTGAAGGTGTACAGCGCCGCCACCGCGGAACCGCCAGGGATAAACCAGGTTTCCATGTTGCGTTGCGGCGGGTTGGCGAACTTGCCGGTGGTCCAGACCCAGTCGCCGTGGCCGCCAATCAGGTGCGGACGGCTGTCGCGGTTGGCCTGGGAGTGGATGAACAGCACGCTCTCCCCAACCTTGGAGGTCAGCGCGTTGGCCCCGGTCAGGGCGCCGACACGGCCGTTGAACACCACGTGGCTCGGGGTCAGGGTGCGCATGACCGCGCGGGTGTCCTGGTAACTGGACGCCAGGTCCGGGTAGTCCTTGTAGTGGCCGTCCTTGTCCTTGGGGATATACAGGTCGGACTCGCCGATGGTGTAGACGCGGTCGTAATGCAGGGGTTTGCCCTGCGGGTCGCGCAGGCCGTCACGGGGCAGCACCATCAGCGCGCCGTTCATGCCCGACACCACGTGCCACGGCACCATGCCTTGCGGCGCGCAGTGATAGACAAAGGTGCCGCTGCGGTCGGCCTTGAAGCGCAGCACCACTTCCTGCCCTGGCACCACCTGGGTCAGGCCCGCCCCGCCCAGGGCGCCGGTGGCCGCGTGAAAGTCGACATTGTGGGGCATGCTGTTGGTCGCCGGATTGACCAGCGTCAGCTCTATATAGTCACCCTCGTGCACCACCAGGGTCGGGCCGGGCATGGAGCCATTGAAGGTCATGGCCTGGAGCGTGGTGCCCTGGTCGTCGATGACCATTTTTTTCTCTTCGATACTCATGCGGAACTGCACCACCTTGGGCGGCCCGCTGACCACCTGCTCATGGGGATGCACCAGCGGCGGCGCGACCAGGTCGACCTTCACCCGCTGCAAACCCTCGGCCCCACCGGCCAGCGCCAGGCTGCTGGCACAGCTGCCAAGCAGCACACAGGCCCCCAATACACTTCGAAAAACACTCATTGCAGCTTCTCCTTGCCAATCAACGATGGGGCATTGCAAGGCAAGTGCGCGCAACTTTCCTTGTCGTAAAGCAAGAAATGGCGACACAGGACTGTGGACACCAATCTGCTACAAGAGAAGGCAAGGTCTGGGGACTGGTCGGTACAGATCAGAGTGATCAACTGTACAAATTTGACTCACTGTCAGCGCTGTCTGTCGAACCTGTGAATCACTTGGAAGGAGCTCATTTGAATGGGGCTCAGACGAGCCCCTCATGGCTGCTACTTTTTAGCTTTTTCGGCTTCCATTCGCTCACGTTGTTTTTCCATGGCTTCAGGAAGGTTCTTGATCATTTCGATTCCCAACTTTCCTGCCCAAATCGAGGTATTGAATAAGGTCTTACCCGCTAGCACAGCACCAGTGATCGCTGTTTCCTTCGCGCCACTGGCACCTTTCACCTCGTTATAGGCATCGCCCAAATCGTAATAGATCGAGCGTTTTTCCTGCTGTTCTTCATCGTCCATAATTCAGCTCCGTCAGCTCTACCGAACAACATCGTTGAAACCGCTGAAAAAGCGGAGCAGAGAGTCACCCACCCCGCCTGATCGAACTTGAGTGTCTTATTGCTCTACTGCCGAGATGATTTTGGCCTTTCCACGCTCTCTTTCCTTGATTTTTTCCTTTGCCTGGCTAGCGCTCGAAGCTTGGACAGTACTGGTGATAACAGAAGAGCTATCGCCGCGAGTGAACGTGACTCGGAATGACTTATTACTCATGTACTTCTCCCTGAAGTTAGAAATATGGCTTCATCATCCTAAGCCTCATCAATACCAAAATGCCACCACCCAAAAGGCATACCAAAGCCCAATTGCCTGAAACCCACCACGATCCACCGAAAACAGACGCCTTATCAAGGCGACTGAAGAAGGCCTCCGCCCCCTGCTCATTTGCCCCAAACCCCCATGTCTGCTAGTGTCGCGCCGGTTTAACGTCAACCGGGATAGCCGCCATGGCCCGCAAAAAAGCTGCCTTAGATTTCGAACAATCCCTCGCCGACCTGCAAACGCTGGTCGAGCGTCTGGAGAACGGCGAGCTGTCGCTGGAAGACTCGTTGACCGCCTTCGAGCAAGGCATCGGCCTGACCCGCGATTGCCAGGCGGCGCTGGCCCAGGCCGAGCAGAAGGTGCAGATCCTGCTGGAACGCGATGGCGAGCTGGCCGAAGAACCCTTCGACGCGGAACAGCCAGAATGATCGCGGCCTATCAGGCCAGCAGTCAGGCCCGGGTCAATGCTGCACTGGAAACCCTGTTCCACGCGCCAAGCCCGGAGCTGGCCCGTCTTTACGAGGCCATGCGCTACAGCGTGATGAACGGCGGCAAGCGCGTACGCCCGCTGCTGGCCTACGCCGCCTGCGAAGCCCTCGGCGCCCGGCCGGAGCAAGCCAACGGCGCCGCCTGCGCGGTGGAGCTGATCCACGCCTATTCCCTGGTGCACGACGATTTGCCGGCGATGGACGACGACGATCTGCGTCGCGGCCAGCCGACCACCCACAAAGCCTTCGATGAAGCCTGCGCGATTCTCGCCGGCGACGGTTTGCAGAGCCTGGCCTTCAGCGCCCTGCTCGACCCGCGCCTGAGCGATTCGAGCGCCGAGGTCCGCCTGCAGATGGCCAGCGCCCTGGCGCTGGCGGCGGGCCCGGCGGGCATGGTCGGCGGCCAGGCCATCGACCTCGGTTCGGTGGGCCTCAAGCTCGACCAGAAAGCCCTGGAATACATGCACCGGCACAAGACCGGCGCGCTGATCGAGGCCAGCGTCAAGCTCGGCGCCCTGGCCAGCGGCCGGGCCGAGAAAGACGAACTCAAGTCCCTGCAGACCTATGCCCAGGCCATCGGCCTGGCCTTCCAGGTGCAGGACGACATTCTCGACGTGGAAAGCGATACCGCGACCCTCGGCAAACGCCAGGGTGCCGACATCGCGCGGGACAAACCGACCTACCCGGCCCTGCTCGGCCTGGAAGCGGCCAAGGCCTATGCCCTGGAGCTGCGCGATCAGGCCCTGCACGCACTGCGACCCTTTGACGCGGGCGCCGAGCCCCTGCGGGAGCTGGCGCGTTATATCGTCGAACGACGCAGTTGATCGACCCCGGCGCGGCAGACCGCATATCGGCCAAGTTCCGCGCTCTGCGTGGGCAGCTTGCGATGCATAAGGTAAACTGCCGCCTCTTTTATACCTATAACGATTCGCCTGATGCCCACGACGTTTCATGAGATTCCCCGCAAGCGCCCGACCACGCCCCTGCTCGACCGTGCCAACACGCCGGACGGCCTGCGCCGGTTAGGCGAAGCCGAGCTGGAAACCCTGGCCGATGAGTTGCGCCTGGAGTTGCTCTATACGGTCGGCCAGACCGGTGGGCATTTCGGTGCCGGCCTGGGCGTCATCGAGCTGACCATCGCGCTGCATTACGTCTTCGACACGCCGGACGACCGTCTGGTGTGGGACGTGGGTCATCAGGCTTATCCGCACAAGATCCTCACCGGTCGCCGCGAGCGCATGGCCAGCCTGCGCCAGAAGGACGGCCTGGCCGCCTTCCCACGGCGTTCCGAGAGCGAGTACGACACCTTTGGCGTCGGCCATTCCAGCACCTCGATCAGTGCGGCGCTGGGCATGGCCATTGCCGCCCGCCTGCAGAACAGCGAGCGCAAGGCGATCGCGGTGATCGGCGACGGCGCCCTGACCGCGGGCATGGCCTTCGAGGCGCTGAACCACGCGCCGGAAGTGGACGCCAACATGCTGGTGATCCTCAACGACAACGACATGTCGATCTCGCGTAACGTCGGCGGCCTGTCCAACTACCTGGCCAAGATCCTCTCCAGCCGCACCTACGCCAGCATGCGCGAAGGCAGCAAGAAGGTGCTGTCGCGCCTGCCCGGCGCCTGGGAAATCGCCCGTCGCACCGAAGAATACGCAAAGGGCATGCTGGTTCCCGGCACCCTGTTCGAAGAACTGGGCTGGAACTACATCGGCCCGATCGATGGCCACGACCTGCCAACCCTGATCGCCACCCTGCGTAACATGCGCGACCTCAAGGGCCCGCAGTTCCTGCACGTGGTGACCAAAAAGGGCAAGGGTTTCGCCCCGGCGGAAGTCGACCCGATCGGCTACCACGCTATCACCAAGCTCGATCCCCTGGACAGCCCCGCCGCCGCGCCGAAAAAGGCCGGTGGGCCGAAGTACTCCGGCGTGTTCGGCGAATGGCTGTGCGACATGGCTGCCGCCGACCCGCGCCTGGTGGGCATTACCCCGGCGATGAAGGAAGGCTCGGACCTGGTGGCCTTCAGCGAGCGTTTCCCGCTGCGCTACTTCGACGTGGCGATTGCCGAGCAGCACGCCGTGACCCTGGCGGCCGGCATGGCCTGCGAAGGCGCCAAGCCGGTGGTGGCGATCTATTCGACCTTCCTGCAGCGCGGTTACGACCAGCTTGTTCACGATGTGGCAGTGCAGAACCTCGACGTGCTGTTCGCCATCGACCGCGCCGGCCTGGTGGGCGAAGACGGCCCGACCCACGCCGGCAGCTTCGACCTGTCGTTCCTGCGCTGCATCCCCGGCATGGTGGTGATGACCCCGAGCGACGAGAACGAACTGCGCAAGATGCTCAGCACCGGCCACCTGTACAACGGCCCGGCCGCCGTGCGTTACCCGCGCGGTACCGGCCCGAACGCCACCATCGAGAAAGACCTGCAGCCGATCGAGATCGGCAAGGGCGTGGTGCGCCACCAGGGCAGCAAAGTCGCCCTGCTGGTGTTCGGCGTGCAACTGGCCGAGGCGCTGAAAGTCGCCGACAAGCTGGACGCCACCGTGGTCGACATGCGTTTCGTCAAGCCGCTGGATGAAGCCCTGGTGCGCGAGATCGCTGCCAGCCACGAACTGCTGGTGACCGTCGAAGAGAACGCAATCATGGGCGGCGCCGGCGGCGCGGTCAGCGAGTTCCTGGCGCGCGAGGCGATCCTCAAGCCGATCCTGCACCTGGGCTTGCCGGACCTCTATGTCGAGCACGCCAAGCCGGCGCAGATGCTGGCCGAATGCGGCCTGGACGAAGCCGGCATCGAAGCCGCCGTGCGGGAACGCCTGCGCCTGCTCGGCCTGTAAGCCTCAAAAGCGACGGCCCTTCGGGGCCGATCGCAGCCTTCGGCAGCGGCTACAGGAGTTATCCCCGGCCCCTGCCTCGCTCGCCAAGCGCCACGGATTGTCGATGAAACCCGCCCTCCTCGCCCTGCCCCTTGCCTTGCTGCCCACCGGCCAACTGCTGGCCGACAACCTCGATCGCGAACAGGCCCTCAAGCTGCCCGACACCCTGATCAGCGCCAACCGCCAGGTAGAGGCGCGCAACGACAGCAGCGCCGCCAACACCGTGTTCACCCGCGACGATATCGACCGCCTGCAACCCTCCAACGTCACCGACCTGCTGCAACGGGTGCCTGGCGTGCAGGTGGCGCAGAGCGGCGGCCGGGGCAGCGTGCCGGGGATCTATATCCGCGGCACTTCGTCGGCCCAGACCCTGGTGCTGGTGGACGGCCAGCGCATCGGCAGTTCGAGCTCCGGCGACAGCAACCTGCAGCACCTGAATATCCAGCAGATCGAACGGGTAGAAGTGCTGCGCGGTTCGCGTTCGGTGATCTACGGCAGCGATGCCATTGGCGGGGTGATCCAGATCTTCACCCGGCGCAGCGCCGAGCAGGGCCTGCAACCGCGCCTGCACCTGGGGGTGGGCAGCCACCAGAGCTGGGAACGCAGCATCGGCCTGTCCGGCGGCGACCAGCAGACCCGCTTCAACCTGGGCGCCAGCCTCGACGACACCGCCGGGAGCAATCGCACCCATGAGTCCTATGCCAGCGATCGCGATGATGACGCCTACCGCAACCAGGCCCTCAGCCTGAGCCTAAGCCACGCCTTCAACGACGACTGGGAAGCCGGCCTGAACCTGCTGGATAACCGCGGCAAAAGCGAGTTCGACAACCCTTTCGGGCGCTTCGACAGCCGCACCTTCGAGAGTCTCCCCCAGAAGCCTTACAGCGAATTCGCGGTCAGCAGCTTCAGCAGCTATATCGACGGCCGTATCAACGAAGCCTGGAAGTCGCGCCTGGAACTGGGCCACAGCGAGAACCGCGAGAAGACCTTCGACAAGCTCAGCGACGAACGCACGGTGTTCAACACCTATCGCGACTCGGTCAACTGGCAGAACGACCTGAGCCTCGACGAACGCAACAGCCTGATCGTCGGCGGCGACTGGTATCAAGACCGGGTCAACAGCAGCACCGCCTTCGCCGAGGACAGCCGCTGGAACCGCGCGGCCTTTGTCCAGCATCGCTTCAAGGCCGACAGTTTCTCTACCGAGCTGGGCCTGCGTCGCGACCAGAACCAGCAGTTCGGCGGCCAGAACAGCTGGAGCGGCACCCTCACCTTGCCGCTGAATGCCGACAATGATGTCCTGCTGACCTACAGCGAAGGCTTCCGCGCCCCGACCTTCAACGACCTGTATTACCCCGACTTCAGCAACCCCGACCTCAAGCCCGAGACCTCGAAAAGCTACGAGCTGCAATGGCGCAGCCAGTTGAGCGAAAGCACGCGCCTGGAAACCTCGCTGTACCGCACCGACCTGGAAGACGCGATTATCTTCGGCAGCAACTCGCGCCCGCAGAACGTCGCCTCGGCACGCATCAACGGCTTCGAGGCGGCGCTGCGCCAGGAGCTGTTTGGCTGGCAGAGCAATCTGGGGCTGGCAATCATCGATCCCCGCGACCGCGACACCGGCCACACCCTGGCCCGCCGCGCCCGGCGCACCCTGAGCCTGGACCTGGACCGGCAGTTCGACCGCCTGGGCCTCGGCGCCAGCTGGCAGGCGGTGAGCAGCAGCTATGACGACCTGGCCAACCAGCAACGCCTCGGCGGTTATACCCTGCTGGGCTTGCGCGGCAGCTGGGCGCTGAATCGCGAGGTCCGGCTGGAATTGAAGGTCGACAATCTGCTGGATAAGTCCTACAGCCGGGTGCTGTACAGCCATGACGGCGCGCAATACGGGTATCGGGAGCCAGGCCGGGCCTGGATGTTCGGGGTAACCTGGACGCCGGAGCTTTAGTCATGCGGCGCCAGTGAGGGCGCTCGCGGGCAAGCCTCGCTCCTACAGACTCAACGAGGCTTGCCCGCGATGCGCTAGCCGCGGCTACTCAGGATCAAGCAATTGGCAGAGCTTGGCCGTCGCGGCGATCATCTGCCCGCTCGGCCGCTCCAGGCCTTTATCGCTGATCAGCAACAACCGGCCTTGGGCCACAGCCTTCAGCTGCGGCCAGGCTTTCCAGGCATCCAGCTGGGCCTGGGTGCTGGCCAGGATCACTTCAGGGTTGCGCTGCAACACCGCCTCGACGCTGACCTGGGGCGCCGGCAGCGGCAGGTCGGCAAACACGTTGCGCGCGCCGCACACACTCAAGGCATCACTGATGATTTGCCCGCCGCCCACGGTGTACAGCGGCTGGTCCCAGACTTGATAAAACACCGCCAGAGGCGCGCTGCGGGCATAGCGCTGACGCAGGTTGGCCAACTGCTGCCGTAACGTATGGGCACGTTCCAGGCCGCGTTGTGGGCGCCCTAGCCGGGCGGCGATGGTTTCGATCTGGGTGATGAGCTGGTCGAGGCTGTGGGGTTCGGCCACCAGGGTCGGGATACCCAGCCGGCTGAGCTGCTCGCGCTGGGCCGGGCCGACGCTGCCGGGCCAGAGCAGGAGCAGATCCGGCTTGAGGCTGAGCAGCCGCTCCATGTCCAGCTGGCCGTAGCGGCCCACCGACGGCAGGTTGTGCAATTGAGGGGGACGCTCGCCAGCATCCAGCACGCCGACCAGCAGATCGGCGGAATCCAGTTCGACGACGATTTCCGACAGTGAAGGCGCCAGGCTGACCACGCGTTCCACGGCCAGCGCCGGGCCGGCGAGGGCCAGCAGCAGGACTGCCAGCCAGCGAGACATCAACCGAGCTGACGCGGGATGCGGTAGAGGTAGAACAGCACGGCGGTGGACAGTGCCAGCAGGATCAGCGGCACCGCCTCCAGGCCGACGAACACCGCCAGGGCGCCGATCCAGGCCGGCAGCGCCGCGGCCAGGAACGCCGCACGACGGCGGGCCGCCAGCTCGATCCAGGCAGCCGGTTCTTCAAGGGTATCGAGGGCTTTATGGGTGGCGATCAACGCGCGCTTGTAGCCGCCAAAAAAACGCAGGCTGACAAACATCGAGGCCACGCCAGCGATGAAAAACGGCATCGCCAGGATCGGCAGCAGCGGCTCGCCCTGGCCAAACACCAGGTTGAGCACGAACAGCGGCAGCAGCGCCAGCGCCAGGTATTGCCACCAGCTGACGGCCAGGCGCCGCCGGACCTGACCGCGGGTCACGCCCGGTCTACCTCGCCCTGGTGCTCGTTGCCCATCATGTGGTCGAGCTTGCTGGCCTTGGTGGCCAGGTAGAGTTTGTTGTGCGGGTTGTGGCCGGTATGCAGCGGTACGCGCTCGGCGACGACTATGCCCATCTCGGTCAGGGCTTTGACCTTGCGTGGGTTGTTGGTCATCAGGCGCAGGGACTTCACCCCCAGGTGCTCGAGCATCGGCAGGCACATGGCGTAGTCACGCTGGTCGGCGGCAAAACCGAGGCGCTCATTGGCTTCCACGGTGTCGGCGCCGCCGTCCTGCAACTCATAGGCGCGGATCTTGTTCAGCAAGCCGATACCGCGGCCTTCCTGGCGCAGGTACAGGAGCACGCCACGGCCTTCGCGGGCGATCGCCTGCAGGGCGGCTTCCAGTTGCGAACCACAGTCGCAGCGCTGGCTGAACAGGGCATCGCCGGTCAGGCATTCGGAGTGCAACCGGCCGAGCACCGGAGCGCCATCGGCAATATCACCCAGGCTGAGCACGACGTGCTCGCGGCCGGTGGCTTCATCGAGAAAACCATGCATGGTGAATTGCGCAAAAGGGGTGGGCAGCTTGGAAGCGGCAACAAAAACGACGGGCACCGTTGTGCTCCTGATCTGTATGGGACTGGAGATTCGCAGAGGCGGCATTGTAACAGCAGCTTCCGACAGACGCTTAGGCTGAATTATCGGACATAAAGATCGAGAAGTTAGATCAACGGTCTTCAGGCAGACGCCCGGTATCGAACGGATAGGGCTGCTGCCAGCGCTGGAAAATCGGACGCAAACGGCCGTTTTTCACCAACTCGTCCATCCGCCGATCGAACAGCGCGCGCAGCACCCGGCCCCGTTCATTGTCGGCAAAGCCCAGGAACAGCGGCAGTTCGGCCAGATGGGTGCGTCGGAACTGTGAGCGGTCCTCGGCCTGGGACAGGACAAAATCGACCTCGGTCAGGGCATCGATATAGAAGTCGGCGCGACCTTGCTGGAGCATCGGCAAGATACCGACCCGCCGGCGGATTTCATTGAAACGCTGAATATTGGGCAAGTAGTCCTGATAGCGGTAGCCGCGCACCCAGACCAGGCGGTAGTTGCCGAGCGTGGCCAGGGTCGGCGGCGAACTCGTCGCCAGGCCCAGGCTGTAGATATGGTCGGTGTCGTAGTTCCAGCGCGGATACAGGGCGCCATCGGTTTCGTCCCGATAGGAGCCGACCAGGGCATCGACTTCACGCCGCTGCACCAGCCCGACCGAGCGGGTGTAGGGCACACTGCGCATGTCGAGCTTCACGCCCTGGGTCTCGAAGACTTCGCGCAGGATATCCCAGGCCATGCCCTGGCCATCGGCCTGGGTGTAGTTGTCCCACTCCTCGCTGGCCACCCGGATTTCCCCGGGCAGCGCCGCCGGCTCTGCGGCCCGGACCAGGCCGGCGGTCAAGACACAGAGCGTTACCAGCAGAGCGCGAGCGACCGGCATGGCTGATTCCTCAGGCAAAGCACCACACCAGCCCCTGCATCGCCAACCAGGCGAAGACACCGGCCAGCACGTCGTCGAGCATGATCCCGATACCGCCGTGCACATGCCGGTCGATCCAGCGAATCGGCCAGGGCTTGAGAATGTCGAAGAAGCGGAACATCAGGAAGCCCGCCAGCAACCACTGCCAGCCTTCCGGCACCAGCCACAGGGTGATCCACATGCCGACCATTTCGTCCCAGACGATGCCTTCATGGTCATGCACCCGCAGGTCGTCGGCCACCTTGCCGCACAGCCAGAAGCCGAACAGCATGGTGATGCCGAGCATCAGCCAGTAGCCCCAGTCCGGCAGCATCTGCCACAGCGGAATGAACGGTAGCGCCACCAGCGAGCCCCAGGTCCCCGGGGCCTTGGGCAAGGTGCCCGAACCGAAGCCGAAGGCCAGGAAATGCCAGGGATTACGCCAGACGGAGGGCGGCACGAACTCTGCCGGAACCTGTTTGGGATGATCTGTCACGGTGTCTCCCGAAAATGTTGATAGCCCCGAGTGCTCGGGGTGATGTCCCGCCCCTCGGCATCCAGCAGCACCACGCCCTGCCCGGCCACGACCCGGCCCAGCACATGCACCGGCCAGCCGGCGGCGAGCAGCGGCGCCAGCTCGGCTTCGGGCAAGGTGAAGACCAGCACGTAGTCGTCGCCGCCGCTGAGGGCCGCCGAGCGGGCCTCATTCTCACCGAGAAAGCTCAACAACGCCCGGGACATCGGCAGTTTTTCACTTTCGATCAGCAAGCCGACAGCCGAAGCCGCAGCAATGTGCCCGCAGTCGGCCAGCAGGCCATCGGAGATATCCAGGGCCGCGCTGGCCTTGCCACGCAGCGCCTGGCCCAGGGCCAGTTGCGGTTGCGGCGACCAGTAGTGGGCCAGCAAGGGCTCGGCGATATCCGGATCGGCGCTGCGCTGTCCGAGCACCAGGGGCAAGGCCCCAGCGCCATTGCCCAGTTCGCCACCCACACACAGCAGATCGCCCGGACGGGCACCGCTGCGGGTCAGGGCCTGGCCGGCGGGTACGCGACCGAACACGGTCATGGTCAGGGTCAACGGGCCACGCGTGGTGTCGCCGCCTACCAGGCGTACGCCACAGCTCTGCGCCATGGCGCTCAGGCCATTGGCATAGGCTTGCAGCCAATCGGTTTCAACCGTCGGCAAGGTCAGGGCAAGGGTGAAGGCGACGGGCGCAGCGCCCATGGCCGCCAGGTCGCTGACCGCCACTGCCAGCGAGCGCTGGCCGAGCAGGAAAGGGTCGCAGGGGTCTGCGAAATGCACACCGGCCACCAGGGTGTCGGTGGAAATCGCCAACTGTTCGCCGGGGGGAACAGCCAGCAAGGCGCAGTCGTCGCCAATCCCCAGTGCAACGCCCTCGCCGCCCTGCGCACAAGGCGCGGCAGCGAAGAAGTTACGGATCAGCTCAAACTCGCCCATGGCAGCTGCAAGCGCGGATCAGCGCTTGAATGCCTTCACTTCAGCTTCACGCAGACGCGGGGCCAGCTTGTCGAGTACGCCGTTGACGAACTTGTGGCCGTCGGTGGAACCGAAGACCTTGGCCAGTTCGATACCTTCGTTGATCACAACGCGGTACGGCACGTCGACGCGCTTGAGCAGTTCCCAGGTGGACAGGCGCAGGACCGCCAGTTCGACCGGGTCCAGCTCTTCGATGGTGAGGTCCAGGCAAGGGGCGAGAGCGTTGTCGATCTCGTTCTTGTTGGCCGGAACGCCGTGCAGGATCTCACGGAAGTAGGCACCGTCGATGTCGGTGAAATCGTTGTCGACCCGGAACTGCGCTTCGATCTCGTTCAGCGAGTGCTTGGCCATGTGCCATTGGTACAGCGCCTGGGTCGCGAGCTGACGGGCTTCGCGACGCTTGGCGCTCTTGGATGGCTTGCCAGCGTCCGCAGGTTTCGGATCGCGCGGGTTGAAACGATCGCTTTCGTCGCTAATCACTTGGCCTCCAACTGCGCCAGCAGGCTGACCATTTCCAGAGCGGACAAGGCAGCTTCAGCACCTTTGTTGCCGGCCTTGGTGCCGGAACGTTCGATGGCTTGCTCGATCGAGTCGACGGTCAGCACGCCGAAGGCGACCGGTACGCCGAACTCCATGGACACCTGGGCCAGGCCCTTGGTGCATTCGCCCGCCACGTATTCGAAGTGCGGAGTGCCGCCACGAATGACCGCGCCCAGGGCGATGATCGCCGCGAACTCGCCCTTCTGCGCGACTTTCTGCGCAACCAGCGGAATCTCGAAGGCGCCAGGGGCACGGATCACGGTGATGTCGCTTTCGCTCACGCCGTGACGGACCAGGGCGTCAACGGCGCCGCTGACCAGGCTTTCGACGACGAAGCTGTTGAAACGGCCGACCACCAGGGCATAGCGGCCTTTGGGGGCGATGAAGGTACCTTCGATGGTCTTCAGGGTCATTCGACAAATCTCTTAAAGAGCCGGAGCGCGTTCACTACGCGCTCACTAGTGATATTTGAACCGCGAATTTCAAGCCCGCAACAACCGGCTTTTATTCGGAGGGCACGTATTCTACAACTTCCAGGTCGAAACCGGATATCGCATTAAATTTCATCGGCGCACTCATCAGGCGCATTTTACGTACGCCCAGGTCGCGCAGGATCTGCGAACCGGCACCGACGATGCTGTAGGTGGTCGGTTTTTTCGCAGGCGCGTGCTCGGCCGTTTCGCGGATATGCGCCAGCAGCACGTCGCCGTCCAGCGGGTGGCCCAGCAACAGCACCACGCCGCTGCCGGCCTCGGCCACCGTGGCCATCGCGGCCCGCAGGCTCCAGCGGCCAGGCTGCTTGACCATCAGCAGGTCGCGTAGCGGGTCCATGTTGTGCACGCGAACCAGGGTCGGCTCTTCCGCGCAGATGTTGCCCAGGGTCAGCGCCATGTGCACGTCGCCTTCCACCGAATCACGGTAGGTCACCAGGTTGAACTGGCCCAACTCGCTGTCCAGCGGCTGCTCGGCAATCCGCTGAACGGTACGTTCGTGGATCATCCGGTAGTGAATCAGGTCGGCGATGGTGCCGATCTTGATGTTGTGTTCGGCGGCGAAGGCTTCCAGCTCGGCGCGACGGGACATGGTGCCGTCGTCGTTCATCACTTCGCAGATCACCCCGCTCGGCTCGAAACCGGCCATGCGCGCCAGGTCGCAGGCGGCTTCGGTGTGGCCGGCACGGGCCAGGGTGCCACCCGGCTGGGCCATCAGCGGGAAGATATGGCCCGGGCTGACGATATCTTCGGCCTTGGCGTCCTTGGCGGCAGCCGCCTGCACCGTGCGCGCACGATCGGCGGCGGAGATGCCGGTGGTCACGCCGGTGGTGGCCTCGATGGACACGGTGAACTTGGTGCCGAACCCGGAACCGTTGCGCGGCGCCATCAAGGGCAGCTTGAGCAGCTCGCAACGCTCGCGGCTCATCGGCATGCAGATCAGGCCGCGGGCGTGCTTGGCCATGAAGTTGATGTGCTCGGCCTTGCAGCACTCGGCGGCCATGATCAGGTCGCCTTCGTTCTCGCGGTCTTCGTCATCCATGAGGATGACCATCTTGCCTTGGCGGATGTCTTCAACCAGTTCTTCGATGCTGTTGAGCGCCACGCGGCACCCCCCTTCTTTCAAAATTTGAGGTTCAGGATTTGAGGTAGCCGTTAGCGGCCAGAAAACTTTCGGTAATGCCGCCGCTCGAAGGCTCCGCGGCCTTGTCGCCCAGCAGCAGGCGCTCCAGGTAACGCGCCAGCAGGTCGACCTCGAGGTTGACCTGACGGCCCGGCCGGTAGTCGGCCATGATGGTTTCGGCCAGCGTGTGCGGGACGATGGTCAGCTCGAACTCGGCGCCATTGACCGCGTTGACCGTCAGGCTGGTGCCGTCGACGGTGATCGAGCCCTTGTGGGCGATGTACTTGGCCAGGTCCTTGGGCGCGCGGATGCGGAACTGGATAGCGCGGGCATTTTCTTCCCGGGCCACCACCTCGCCGACACCGTCGACGTGGCCGCTGACCAGATGGCCGCCCAGGCGGGTGGTCGGAGTCAGGGCCTTTTCCAGGTTGACCCGGCTGCCGGCCTTCAATTGATGGAAAGCGGTGCAATCCAGGGTCTCGCGGCTGACGTCGGCCCAGAAGCCGTCGCCCGGCAGTTCCACCGCCGTCAGGCAGACGCCGTTCACCGCGATGCTGTCGCCCAGCTTCACGTCGCCCAGGTCGAGCTTGCCGGTTTCCACATACACCCGCACATCGCCGCCTTTGGGGCTCAATGCGCGGATGCTGCCGATGGATTCGATGATGCCTGTAAACATGGAGTCCTCCTCGAGAACAGGGTCGCCGCGTGGCGAAGGCCCGAAATTATACGCTCGCTGCTGGCAGAGGAATGGCAATGACTCGCCAGTCATCGCCTACGGCGCGCATTTCAATGATTTTCAGCTGCGGCGCCTCGCGCATCTGCGTCAGCGGCCAGTCGAGCAGCGGTCGCGCCGAGGAACCAAGGAACTTGCCGGCGACAAAGATCTGGTACTCGTCCACCAAGCCTTGCTGGGCAAATGCGCCCGCCAGGCGCGGGCCGGCTTCCACCAGCACCTCGTTGACGCCGCGGGCGGCCAGCTCGCTCAGCAGCCGACGCAGGTCCACCTGGCCATCGGCACCCGGCACGATCAGGCACTCCGGACCGTTGGCGTACTGTTCCTCCACCGCGGCGCAGGTAGCGACCAGCGCCGGCCCCGCCTTGAAGAACGGCGCATCGAGCGGCACCCGCAGGCGGCCGTCGATCAATACGCGCAAGGGTGGACGGCTCATGGCCAGGGCGGTCTGCTCCGCATCCAGCCCCAGTTCCTCGGCACGCACGGTCAGTCGGGCGTTGTCCGCCAGCACCGTGTCGGCACCGGTCAACACCACGCTGGCCTCGGCCCGCAGGCGCTGCACCGCGGAACGCGCGGCGGGGCCGGTGATCCACTGGCTTTCGCCGCTGGCCATGGCGGTGCGCCCGTCCAGGCTCATGGCCAGCTTGACCCGCACGAACGGCAAGCCGTGTTCCATGCGCTTGAGGAAACCCCGGTTGAGCGCCCGCGCTTCCTGCTCCATCACCCCACTGTGGGTGGCGATGCCAGCCTGGGCCAGGCGCTGCAGGCCACGGCCGGCGACTTCCGGATTGGGGTCCTGCATCGCCGCCACGACCCGCGCCACGCCGGCGTCCACCAAAGCATCGGCGCACGGCGGCGTACGGCCGTGATGGCTGCAGGGCTCGAGGGTCACGTAAGCGGTGGCGCCACGGGCGTTGGCACCGGCGGCACGCAGGGCATGGACTTCGGCATGGGGCTCGCCGGCCCGTACATGCCAGCCTTCACCGACGACCTGGCCGTCGCGCACGATCACACAACCGACCCGCGGATTGGGGTGAGTGCTGAAGCGGCCCTTTGCGGCCAGCTCCAGGGCTCGCGCCATGTAGTGAGCGTCGAGTACCGCCTGTTCGCCGGAGATGTTCATTCTTTGCCCGGCTCGCGGGCGAGACGGTCGATCTCTTCGCGGAATTCGTTGAGATCCTGGAAGCGCCGGTAGACCGAGGCGAAGCGGATATAGGCCACTTCATCGAGCTTTTGCAGCTCGGCCATCACCAGTTCGCCGACGACCAGGGATTTGACCTCGCGCTCGCCGGTGGCGCGCAGCTTGTGCTTGATATGCACCAGCGCGGCTTCCAGGCGCTCGACGCTGACCGGGCGTTTTTCCAGGGCGCGCTGCATGCCAGCGCGGAGTTTTTCTTCGTCGAAGGGCTGACGGCTGCCGTCAGTCTTGATCAGGCGCGGCAACACCAGTTCGGCGGTTTCGAAAGTGGTGAAACGTTCACCGCAGGCCAGGCATTCACGCCGGCGGCGCACCTGTTCGCCTTCGGCGACCAGACGCGAGTCGATGACCTTGGTGTCGTTGGCACCGCAGAAGGGACAGTGCATGGTGGCAGGCAACAAAAAAAGGGAGGGCCATGGTAGCGCATCCCACTGGCAAGACAAGCCATAGCCTTTACGGTATACAGACCGACTATTATGTTTTGCACATGGAATTTCGCCTTGTTGGAGCTTCGCATGCCACTACGACCGCTCGTTCTGCTCAGCCTTTTCAGCCTGCTGGTGGCTTGCAGCAGCGACGCCCCGAAACCGGCCGCCTCCACCGTGCCGCCCCAACAGAGTGTGAAAAAAGCCCGGGAATCCACCGACCTCGGCCCGCTGCCGGCCTACCAGCGTGAACTGAGCGGCACCCTGCAAGGCGTACCGAGCGGTGCCGAAGTGGAACTGGCGCTGCTGGTGATCGACGAGCGCGGCCGGCCGCAACGTTTGCTGGCCAGCAGCAACCTGATCGGCAACAACAAGATCCTGCCGTTTCGCCTGCGCTTCAACCCCGACGTCTTCCCGGTGGGCGCCCGCGTCGAACTGCGCGGCCGCGCCAGCCAGTCCGGCCAGTTGATCCTGCACCTGCCGGCGCAACTCATCACCCAGCCGACCACCCAGGCCGTGGGCCAGCTGCAATTTGTCAAAGCACCATGACCCCACCGCTCGACCTGCAACGCGCCCTGAGCGAACTGCTGGGCGATGCCCAACTGGTGGCCTGCGAACTGCCGGAAACCGAGCTGAAGCTGTGGTTGATCGATGCCGACAACATGGACCGCGCCTTCACCCCGGAAGAAACCCGGCGAATTCTCCATGAACCGCCGTACTGGAGTTTCTGCTGGGCCAGCGGCCTGGCCCTGGCGCGCTACCTGGCCGAGCGGCCGCAGTGGGTGCAAGGCAAGCGGGTACTGGATTTCGGCGCCGGCTCCGGCGTGGCCGGCATCGCGGCGCTGAAGGCCGGCGCGCTGGAAGTGGTGGCCTGCGATCTCGACCCGCTGGCCATTGCCGCCTGCCGGGCGAATGCCGCGCTCAATGGGGTTGAACTGGGTTACTCCACGGACTTCTTCGCGGAAGCCGACCGCTTCGACCTGATCCTGGTGGCCGACGTGCTCTATGACCGTGCCAACCTGCCGCTGCTGGATGAATTCCTCAGCCGCGGACGCCAGGCGCTGGTGGCGGACTCCCGGGTCAAGGACTTCCAGCATCCGCTGTACCGACGCCTGGAAATGCTCCACGCCCTGACCCTGCCGGATCTGGCCGAGCCCTGGGAGTTCCGCGAGGTGAGCCTGTATCACGCGCAGCGTGATTGATAGAGGACGGGCCACGTTGTGGCCTATCGCGGGCAAGCCTCGCTCCTACAAAAGAAACGCCGCCTGTAGGAACGAGGCTTGCCCGCGAAACAATCTAGCGGTCACCCCATGCCCCGCTTTCAGCCGCCCCCCGCCAAGCCTTATAGTGGTTCCATTCACGTTTTTTCGAGATCCCCCATGAGTCAGGACACGCCGTACATTTTCGACGCCAGCACCGCCGACTTCGACCAGTCGGTGATCGAGAACTCGTTCCACAAGCCGGTATTGGTGGATTTCTGGGCCGAATGGTGCGCGCCCTGCAAGGCGCTGATGCCGATGCTGCAACAGATCGCCGAGAGCTATCAGGGCGAGCTGCTGCTGGCCAAGGTCAACTGCGATATCGAGCAGGACATCGTCGCCCGCTTCGGCATTCGCAGCCTGCCGACCGTGGTGCTGTTCAAGGACGGCCAGCCGGTGGACGGCTTTGCCGGGGCGCAACCGGAATCCGCGGTGCGCACCATGCTCGAACCCCATGTGCAGATGCCGCCGCCCAAGGCCGCCGATCCGCTGGAACTGGCTGAAGCGCTGTTCGCCGAAGGCCGCATCGCCGAGGCCGAGGCCACGCTGAAAGTGCTGCTGGGCGAAGATAACAGCAACGCCAAGGCGCTGATCCTCTACGCCCGCTGCCTGGCCGAACGCGGTGAATTGGGCGAAGCTCAGACCGTGCTCGACGCGGTTACCGGCGATGAGCACAAGGCTGCGCTGGCCGGGGCCAAGGCGCAGATCACCTTCCTCAAGCAGGCCGCCGACCTGCCGGACAGCGCCGACCTGAAAAGCCGCCTGGCGCAGAACCCGCAGGACGACGAGGCCGTGTATCAGCTGGCCATCCAGCAACTGGCGCGCCAGCAGTACGACGCGGCGCTGGATGCGCTGCTCAAGCTGTTCATCCGCAACCGCGGCTACAACGAAGGCCTGCCGCACAAGACCTTGCTGCAAGTGTTCGAGCTGCTGGGCAACGATCACCCGCTGGTGACCACCTACCGCCGCAAGCTGTTCGCCGCGCTGTACTGATTCATAGCTGATAACCGCGCCGGCTTATCGCAAGCCGGCTCAGCCCTTGCCTACTCGATCCAGCTGTAGAGCGGCGTATCGCCGCCGCTCACTACCTTGACCTGTGCGCTATGACGCAGGCGCACCAGCAGGCGCTTGCCCGCCGCGGCGCTGCCGGTCAGGCCTTCCAATTGCTCCAGCAGGTCCGGGCCACTCAATTGCCCGGCCTTGCGCAGCAAGTCCCTGGCGATCTGCCACAGCGCGTCGTCCTGGCTCGCCGGCTTGGCCACGGGCGCACCGCTTTCGGCTTTGGCCGCCTGCAACGGCGCCCCCAGCCGGGCACTCAACTGATCCCAGTCGGCCTCGTCCAGTTCCAGGGTCAAATCCACCGGCCATTCGCCGATGCTTCCACGAATCCGCACCATCGCTCTGCTCCCGATCTTTTCTGACGAGCATGCTCCCATGCGTCTTGCGCAACGCCAAGCAGGCGGTCAAACTCTCGCCACTCTTGTTATAAGATTACATAACATTTTTTTCATGTTCGCTCCGGAGACTTGCCATGCGTCGTCTGCTGCTCGCCCTGCCGTTCGCCCTATTGCCCCTGGCCATCGCTCACGCGGCCGAAAAACACGATCACGACCATGAGCACGGCAGCCTCGGCGCTCACGAGCATGGCGTGGCCCGCCTGAACGCCGCGCTGGACGGCCAGACCCTGGAGCTGGAACTGGAAAGCCCGGCGATGAACCTGGTGGGTTTCGAACACGCCGCCAGCACCGACGCGGACAAGGCCAAGGTCGCCGCCGTACGGGCCCAGCTGGAAAAACCGCTGGCACTGTTCAGCCTGCCGCCCTCCGCCGGTTGCGTGGTGGCGCAACAGGAACTGGAAAGCCCGCTGTTCGGCGACAAGCCCGAGGATCACGACGAAGACCATGACGAAGCGAAGGACGCCAACGGCCACGAGCATCACCACGAACACAGCGAGATCCATGCGCACTACCAGTTCACCTGTGCCACGCCGGGTGCGCTGAAAAGCCTGGACCTGGCCGGGGTGTTCAAGACCTTCCCCGCTACCCAGAAAATTCAGGTACAACTCATCTCGCCAAGTGGCCAGCAAGGCGTGGAAGCGACCTCCAAGGCCGCCAGCCTGAAGTTCTGACCGCGACTCCTGTAGCCGCTGCCACAGGCTGCGATCGAGCCCGAAGGGGTCGTTGCTCTTGAGGCCCCCGGAAGGTTCTGCGGACCTTATCGCAGCCTTCGGCAGCGGCTACAAAACTCACACCATGATCGGCCCAACATGACCCAAGCACTTATCCAATTGTCCGACCTGGGCTTCAGCTGGCCCGGCCATCCGCAGTTGCTGGATATACCGACATTTCGCCTGGAAGCAGGTGAAACGCTGTTCCTCAAGGGCCCCAGCGGCAGCGGCAAGACCACCCTGCTCGGCCTGCTCGGCGGCGTGCAGAAACCCGATTGCGGCAGCATCCGCCTGCTGGGCCAGGAGCTGACCGAACTCTCGGCCGGCGCCCGCGACCGCTTCCGGGTCGATCACACCGGCTACATCTTCCAGCAGTTCAACCTGCTGCCGTTTCTCTCGGTGCGCGAGAACGTCGAGCTGCCCTGCCACTTCTCCAAATTGCGCGCCGGCCGCGCCGTGCAGCGCCACGGCAGTGTCGACCAGGCAGCGGCCACCCTGCTCGCCCACCTGGGGTTGAAAGACCCCGACCTGCTCGAACGCCGCGCCGACTCGCTGTCCATCGGCCAGCAACAACGGGTCGCCGCCGCCCGCGCACTGATCGGCCAGCCGGAACTGGTGATCGCCGACGAGCCGACCTCGGCGCTGGACTACGACGCCCGCGAAGCCTTTATCCGCCTGTTGTTCGCCGAATGCCGCGAGGCCGGGGCCAGCCTGTTGTTCGTCAGCCACGACCAGAGCCTGGCGCCGCTGTTCGATCGTAACCTGTCGCTGGCCGAACTCAATCGCGCCGCCACGCCCGCAGAGGTCTGAGATGTATCTGTTCCGTCTAGCCATGGCCAGCCTGGCTAACCGCCGCTTCACCGCGATCCTCACCGCCTTCGCCATCGCCCTGTCGGTCTGCCTGCTGCTGGCGGTCGAGCGGGTGCGCACCGAAGCCCGCGCCAGTTTCGCCAGCACCATCAGCGGCACCGACCTGATCGTCGGCGCCCGCTCCGGTTCGGTGAACCTGCTGCTGTATTCGGTGTTCCGCATCGGCAACGCCACCAACAACATTCGCTGGGACAGCTTCGAGCATTTCGCCAATAGCCCGAAAGTGAAATGGGCGATCCCGATTTCCCTCGGTGACTCCCATCGTGGCTACCGGGTAATGGGCACCACCGAGGCCTACTTCGAGCATTACCAGTACGGCCACCAGCAGAACCTGCAACTGGCCAGCGGCCGCGAGTTCGCCAGCGATCCGTTCGAAGTGGTGCTCGGCGCCGAAGTCGCCGAGGCCCTGCATTACAAGCTCGGCGACAAGCTGGTGCTGGCCCACGGCGTGGCGGCCATCAGCCTGGTCAAGCACGACGACAAACCCTTCACCGTGGTCGGCATCCTCAAGCGCACCGGCACCCCGGTGGACCGCACGCTGCACATCAGCCTCGGCGGCATGGAGGCGATCCACATCGACTGGCACAACGGTGTGCCGGCCCAGGGTAACGGCCGCATCAGCGCCGACCAGGCACGCAACATGGACCTGACGCCGCAAGCGATCACCGCCTTCATGCTCGGCCTGAACAGCAAGATCGCCACCTTCGCCGTGCAGCGCGAGATCAACGAATACCGCGGCGAACCGATGCTGGCGATCCTGCCCGGGGTCGCCCTGCAAGAACTGTGGAGCCTGATGGGCACCGCGGAAAAAGCCTTGTTCGTGGTGTCGTTGTTCGTGGTGCTGACCGGCCTGATCGGCATGCTCACGGCGATCCTCACCAGCCTCAACGAGCGCCGCCGGGAGATGGCGATCCTGCGTTCGGTCGGCGCCCGCCCCTGGCATATCGCGACCTTGCTGGTGCTGGAAGCCTTCGCCCTGGCGCTGTTCGGCGTGCTCGCCGGGCTCGGCCTGCTGTACCTGGGCATCGCCCTGGCCCAGGGTTATGTGCAGTCGACCTACGGCCTGTACCTGCCGCTGGCCTGGCCGAGCGAGTATGAGTGGACGCTGCTCGGCGGTATCCTGATCGCCGCCCTGCTGATGGGCAGCGTGCCGGCCTGGCGCGCCTACCGACAATCGCTAGCCGATGGCCTGTCCATCCGTTTATGAGGTCTCTAGTCATGAGGAGCTCCGGCATGCCCCCTGCCCTGCTTGCGCTGTTGATGCTGGTCGCCCTGCCACTGTGGGCCGCCGAACCGCGGGACCTGGCCTGGTCGGAAATGATCCCGCCGGACGCCCCGGCGGAAGTGCCGAACATGAAGCCGCTGCACGACCTGTCGCAGATGAGCGACGCCCTGGCCGCCGAGTCCGCCCCGGCGGCCAAGCAGGAGATGCCCAACGCCCCGGTGGTGCAGAGCCTGGACGGCCTGTCGGTGCGCCTGCCTGGCTACATAGTGCCGCTGGAAGTCAGTGAGGAAGGCCGCACCACGGAGTTTCTGCTGGTGCCGTATTTCGGCGCCTGTATCCACGTACCGCCACCGCCCTCGAACCAGATCGTGCACGTGAAAAGCGAGGTCGGCGTGAAGCTCGACGAGCTGTATCAGCCGTACTGGATCGAGGGGCCGATGCAGGTCAAGGCGTCCACCAGCGACATCGCCGACGCGGGTTACCAGATGGAAGCGCAGAAGATCTACGTGTACGAATTGCAGGAGTGAACCGTCGGTTTTGCAGTGCCGTACATGACCTCATCGCGAGCAAGCTCGCTCCTACAGGGAACTGCATTGTTCATGTAGGAGCGAGCTTGCTCGCGATCGATTCCAAAAGCGCCCGGAGCGCCCCCCGAGCGTCTCGCTCCCACGCTGATCCGGTTTTCATTGAGCTGAGTCAAAGCCTGTTCCTTGACGATCCTTACCATTGGACCTAGCCAACTCGAATCGTCCTTTGGAGCTCCCATGCACAAGTCCCTGCTCAGCGCCTCCCTGTTCGCGCTCGCGCTCGCCGCCCCGCTCGCCCACGCCCACGAAGCGGGCGACATCATCGTTCGCGCCGGTGCCATCACCGTCAATCCGAAAGCCGACAGCGGCGACGTCAAGGTCGACCGCGGTCCGTTGGCCGGTGCCAACCTCGGCGGCAAGGCGACCATGAGCAGCGACACCCAGCTGGGCCTGAACTTCGCCTACATGCTGACCAACAACATCGGCATCGAACTGCTCGCGGCCACCCCGTTCGAGCATGACGTGAAGCTCAAGGGCACCGCGCTGGACGCCGCCAACGGCAAGCTCGGTACCCTCAAGCACCTGCCACCGACCCTGAGCGTCGTGTACTACCCGCTGGACCACAAGGCCGCTTTCCAGCCTTACGTGGGTGCCGGTATCAACTACACCTGGATCTATGACGAACACGTCGGCAGCCGCGCCAGCGCCGCCGGTTTCGACAACTTCCGGGCGAAGAACTCCTGGGGCCTGGCCTGGCAGGTCGGTGCCGACTACATGCTGACCGACAACGTGATGATCAACGCCCAGGTGCGTTACGTGGACATCGACACCACCGCCTACGTGAACAACAACGCGGTCGCCGGCGGCACCCGGGCCAAGGTCGACGTGGACGTCGATCCATGGGTCTACATGGTCGGCCTGGGCTACAAGTTCTAAATCGGCCAGATAAAAAAAGGCGCCTGCAAAGGCGCCTTTTTTCATCGCTGGGGGAAAGCTCAGAGGCCCAGCAAACGTGCCAGCCCGACGCTCATCGGGGTCGGCTCGGGGAACTTGAAGCGCTGCAACAGACGCTGGTTGTTCGCCCGCGAATGGCGAATATCCCCTGAACGCGCCGGGCCGTAGCTGATCGGTGGCAACTGCCCCACCACCTCGCCCAGGGCCTCGAGCAATTGCTTGAGGGTGGTGGCCTGGTTCAGGCCGACATTCACCGCGCCGACTTCCAGCTGCGGCATTTCCAGGGACTGCACCAGCACGTCCACCAGGTCTTCGACATACATGAAATCGCGGGTCTGCTCACCATCGCCGAATACGGTGATCGGCAGGCCTTTCTGCGCACGCTCGCAAAAGATGCTGATGACCCCGGAGTACGGCGAGGACGGATCCTGGCGCGGCCCGAAGATGTTGAAGAAGCGGAAGATCGCCGGCTCCAGGCCATGCTGGCGGCGATAGAAATCAAGGTAGTACTCGCTGGCCAGCTTGTCCGAGGCATAGGGCGTCAGTGGCGCCTTGGGCGTGTCTTCGTCGATCGATTCGCCCTCGCCATTGTTGCCATAGACCGCCGCGCTGGAGGCGAACAGCACGCGCTTGACGCCGGCCTGGCGCATGGCCTCGCAGACGTTGAGGGTGCCGATGAAGTTGCTCTGGTGGGTACGCACCGGGTCGTCCACCGAAGCCTGCACCGAGGCGACCGCCGCCAGGTGCGCGACCGCACGGCAGCCGCTCATCGCCCGTGCCACCAGGGCCGAATCGGCGACGTCGCCTTCGATCAGTTCGACCCGCGGGTTGTCCAGCGGCAGGTTGCTGGGTTTACCAGTGGACAGATCGTCGAGGATCCGCACCGAGTAACCCTTGGCGAGCAAAGCGTCGGTCAGGTGCGAACCGATGAAACCGGCACCGCCGGTGATCAGAATTGGGCCATCAGCCATGACGATAAAACCTATCCAGTAGAGTCGGGAGCGCCGCGCGCCAGGCGCGTGGCTTGATCCCGAAGGTGTGCAGGATTTTCTTGCAGGCCAGCACCGCGTGCTGCGGTTCTTCGGCGGCGTCCGGCCGGGCGGCGTGGGCCTGGGCGGTCGGCGCCTCGATAGCCAGCGGATGCAGGCTGCGGGCCTCGGTGAGGATCGCCTGGCCCAGCGCCAGCGGCGTGGTCGCCTCATGGCCGGCGTAGTGGTAGGTGCCCCACAGCGGCGCGGCGCAATCGAGTTGCTTGAGCACGGAAATGATCACCCGGGCGGCATCGTCCACCGGCGTCGGGTTGCCGCGGCGGTCGTCGGCCAGCAGCAGCTCTTCGGGCTGCTCGGCACGCGCCAGGAAACGCCCCAGGGTGCCTTCGGCGCTGTCGTCCAGCAGCCAGCCGAAACGCAGCAGCACATGCTGCGGGCAGGTGGCCCGCACATTCTGCTCGATCCGCCACAAGGCCTGGCCACGCAGGCCCAGCGGTACCGGTTCGTCCTTTTCGCTGTAGGCGGTGGCCCGCGAACCGTCGAACACGCGGTAGCTGGAAGGCTGCAGAAGAATGATGTTGTGATGCTGGCACAGCTCGGAAAGCCGCTCGACCGCCCGTTCCTGGCTGGCCAGGCGTGCCTCGGGGACACTCTCCGCCTGGAACCAGTCGAAGTAGTACGCAAGGTTGATCAAGGCATCCGGACGGGTGTCGTCGAGCAGTTGCGTCAGGCTCGCGGCATCCCAGCCGTCTTGCGGCGGACGGGGGGCAAGGAAACCGATGTCTTCCTCTGCACCGAGGCGAATCAGCGCCTGCCCAAGGGCATTTCCGCCGCCCAGTAACATAAGGCGCATTCGCATAGAGTCAGCAGGCCCAATCTGTTCGGAACGATGGTTTGAGTCGGCCAGACCCGCGGGTTTGGCCATGAATATTGCTCAGAATCGTTGCATTTTGCGGGTTTCCGGCGCAACCGTCACTGAGAAAGTGTAGCGCCGTCGGTCATACCGCCCCTCTGTAGCCGCTGCCGAGCCCCGCGAGGCTGCGATCGGCAACGCAGTTGCCGCAAACCCTGAGTCCGCGATCTGTCTGGAAAATCGCATTGGCTGGTTTTACGACCGCTACGTCGGAATGCCACCCAGCTCGATCGCAGCCTGCGGCAGCGGCTACAGAGCACGTGGTGTCCGTGTAGCCACTGACGAGACAGCCTTGCAACTTCGCCCCGGCGGTCGCATAACGTTGTGCATGAACCTTCCCCAGATCCCCGCCGACGCCCTGCCGGGTTTCCACCCCGCGGTCAGCGCCTGGTTCAACAGCTGCTTCCCGGCGGCGACCGCCGCCCAGGCCCGGGCCTGGCCGCTGATCCGCCAGCGCCGCTCGACCCTGATCGCCGCGCCCACCGGCTCGGGCAAGACCCTGACCGCCTTCCTCGCGGTGATCGACGAGCTGGTGCATCGTGGCCTGGAAAATGGTGGCACGCTGCCGGAGCAGACCCTGGTGGTGTACGTCTCGCCGCTCAAGGCCCTGAGCAACGATATCCAGATCAACCTGCAGGACCCGCTGGCCGGGATTACCCAACAGCTCGAACGCATGGGCCTGCCACAGTTGCGCATCAGCACCGCGGTGCGCACCGGCGACACCCCGCAAAAAGACCGCAGCGCCATGCGCAAGAGCGCGCCGCATATCCTGGTGACCACCCCCGAATCGCTGTATGTGCTGCTGGGCTCGGCCTCTGGCCGGCAGATGCTGGCCAGCACGCGCACGGTAATAGTCGACGAGATCCACGCCATCGCCGCCAGTAAGCGCGGCAGCCACCTGGTGTTGAGCCTGGAGCGCCTGCAAGCGCTGTGTGGCGAACCACTGACGCGCATCGGCTTGTCGGCCACGCAGAAGCCCATCGAAGCGGTGTCGCGTTTCCTGGTCGGTCATGAACGCCCCTGCGAGATCGTCGACATCGGACACGCCCGGCCCCGGGACCTGGCCATCGAAGTGCCGCCCGTGCCGCTGTCGGCGGTCATGGCCAACGACGTCTGGGAGCTGGTCTACGAACGCATCGCCGAGCTGGCGCGGGAACACCGCACCACCCTGGTGTTCGTCAACACCCGGCGCCTGGCCGAACGCCTGAGCCGTCACCTGAGCAAGCGCCTGGGCAAGGACGCGGTGGCCGCCCACCACGGCAGCCTGGCCAAGGAGTTTCGCCTGGACGCCGAACAACGCCTCAAGCGCGGCGATTTGCAGGTGCTGATCGCCACCGCCTCGCTGGAGCTGGGCATCGATATCGGCGATGTCGATCTGGTGTGCCAGGTCGGCTCGCCGCGCTCGATCTCGGCGTTCCTGCAAAGGGTCGGGCGCTCCGGGCACCAGGTCGGCGGCACGCCCAAGGGCCGCCTGTTCGCCCTGACCCGCGACGACCTGATCGAATGCGCCGCCCTGCTCGAATGCGTGCACCGCGGCGAGCTCGACACCCTGCAGATCCCCAGGGCGCCGCTGGATGTGCTGGCGCAGCAGATCGTCGCCGAAGTCAGCAACCAGGAATGGCAGGAACAGCCGCTGCTGGCAATGATCCGCCGCGCCTCGCCCTATAGCGACCTCGACGAAGGGCATTTCCAGGCGCTGCTGCGCATGCTCGCCGAGGGCTACAACGGGCGCCAGGGCATTCGCAGCGCCTACCTGCATCGCGACGCCGTCAACCGTAGCCTGCGCGGCCGGCGGGGCAGCCAACTGACGGCGGTGACCAGTGGCGGCACCATCCCCGACAACGCCGACTACGCCGTGCTGCTGGAGCCCCAGGCGCTGAATATCGGCAGCGTTAACGAAGACTTCGCGGTGGAAAGCATCGCCGGCGATGTGTTTCAGCTGGGCAACACCTCGTACCGTATCCTGCGGGTGGAAACCGGCCGGGTGCGGGTCGAGGACGCCCATGGCCAGCCGCCGACCATTCCGTTCTGGCTTGGCGAAGCCCCCGGGCGCAGCGCCGAACTGTCGTTTGCCGTGGCGCGCCTGCTGGCCCGGCTCGACGCACTGCTCGGTGCCACGCCCGGCCAGTTGCAGCCGGCCCTCGACTGGCTGGGCGACAGCCTTGGCCTGGACGCCGCCAGCGCCGAACAACTGGTCGACTACCTGGCCCGCGCCCGCCAGAGCCTGGGCGCGCTGCCGTCCCAGGACACGCTGATCATGGAGCGCTTTTTCGATGAGTCCGGCGGCACCCAACTGATCATCCACACGCCGTTCGGCAGCCGGATCAATCGCGCCTGGGGCCTGGCGCTGCGCAAGCGCTTCTGCCGCACCTTCAACTTCGAACTGCAGGCCGCCGCCAGCGAAGACGCCATCGTGCTGTCGCTGTCCACCAGCCACAGTTTCGAGCTCGACGAAGTCTGGCGTTACCTGCACAGCAACGGCGCCGAACACATCCTGGTCCAGGCGGTGCTGGACGCGCCGCTGTTCGGCGTGCGCTGGCGCTGGAATGCCGGGGTGGCCCTGGCGCTGCCGCGCTTTGTCGGCGGGCGCAAGGTGGCGCCGCAGATCCAGCGGATGAAAAGCGAAGACCTGATCGCCAGCGTGTTTCCCGACCAGATCGCTTGCCTGGAAAACCTCGCCGGCGAACGGCAGATTCCCGATCACCCGCTGGTGGAGCAGACCCTGGACGACTGCCTGCACGAAGCCATGGACAGCGAGGGCTGGCTGAAGCTGTTGCGGCGCATGGAACGCGGCGAGTTGCGCCTGATCAGCCGCGACCTGCCGGCGCCCTCGCCCCTGGCCGCGGAGATCCTCAGCGCCCGGCCTTACACCTTCCTCGACGATGCGCCTTTGGAAGAGCGGCGGACCCAGGCCGTGCTCAGCCGCCGCTGGAGCGACCCCGAATCCAGCGACGACCTTGGCGCCCTGGATGCCGAGGCCATCCAGTCGGTGCGCGAGGAAGCCTGGCCCGCCCCCGGCAACCCGGATGAAATGCATGAAGCACTGATGAGCCTGGCCTGTATCGGCGAGCAGGAGGCCCAGGCCAACCCGCAGTGGAGCGCTTGGCTGCAAGCCCTGGCGGACAGCGGGCGCGCCAGCCGGTTGCAGATCGACGACAAGCAGGCCCTGTGGCTGGCCGTCGAGCGCCTGGGTTGCCTGCGGGCGATTTATCCACAGGCG
Organism: Pseudomonas sp. B3G-3; assembly: GCF_028640915.1. Taxonomy (NCBI): domain Bacteria; kingdom Pseudomonadati; phylum Pseudomonadota; class Gammaproteobacteria; order Pseudomonadales; family Pseudomonadaceae; genus Pseudomonas; species Pseudomonas sp. B3G-3. The sequence continues at coordinate 125,110 of NZ_JAQZAB010000090.1, forward strand.
CCGCTGCAACCGGTCCTCGAGGCTCTGCCCGGCTTCGATGAGCAATGGCAGCGCGATGAAGCGCTGCTGGAGGTGATTCGAGCCCGGCTCAGCGGCTTCGGCCCCTTGCCGCTGGAGAACATCGCCGCGCCCCTGGGCCTGAGCGCCAGCGAGGTCGCCCAGGTCCTGGCGCAACTGGAAGGTGAAGGTTATGTGCTGCGCGGCCGCTTCAGCCCCGGCGAGACTCGGGAGGAGTGGTGCGAACGGCATCTGCTGGCGCGGATTCATCGCTACACCGTCAAACGCCTGCGCCGGGAGATCGAACCGGTGTCGCTGCAGGATCTGATGCGCTTTCTGTTCGACTGGCAGCACCTGTCCAGCGCCACCCAGGGCCAGGGCAGCGCCATGCTGGCGCAGACGGTCGCCCAGTTCGAGGGTTATGCCGCCGCGGCCGGTGCCTGGGACAGCGACCTGCTGCCGGCGCGGATCAAGGATTACTCCGCCACCTGGCTGGATGAGCTGTGCCGCAACGGCAAGGTGGTCTGGAGCCGCCTCAGCGCCCCGCACAAAGCCGCTGGTGCAACCTTGCGCAACACGCCGATCGTGTTGCTGCCCCGCAGCCAGGTCGCGCTGTGGAGCGGTTTGGGCGCGCAACCCGACAGCAGCGAGCTGTCGCCCAAGGCACAGAAGGTCCATGAAGCCTTGAGCCAGCACGGCGCCTTGTTCTTCGATGAGTTACAGCACGAAGCCCATGTCCTGCGCACCGAACTGGAGATCGCCCTGCAGGAACTGGTGGCCGCCGGGCTGGTAAATGCCGACAGTTTTGCCGGCCTGCGCGCCTTGATCACCCCGGCCAGCAAGCGCCAGGCCCGCAGCAGCCGACGCGGGCGCGGAGCGCTGGTCGGCGGCATGGACGATGCGGGGCGTTGGGCCCTGCTACGGCGCCCGTCGCAGGTGCTGGAGGGCGTCGGCAGCCATGCGCAGGCACTCCCACCGGACACCCTGGAACACATCGCCATGACCCTGTTGCGACGTTATGGCGTGGTGTTCTGGCGCCTGCTGGAGCGCGAGGCCGACTGGCTGCCGAGCTGGCGCGAACTGCTGCGCACTTTCCATCGGCTGGAGGCCCGCGGCGAAATCCGTGGCGGGCGTTTTGTCAGCGGCTTGGCCGGCGAGCAGTTCGCCCTGCCCGAGGCCATCGCCCTGTTGCGCGAAGTTCGCCGGCGCCCGCTGGATGGCAGCCTGATCGCGGTGTGTGGCGTCGACCCGCTGAACCTCGCCGGCACCTTGCTGCCCGGGCCGAAGGTCCCGGCCCTGGCCGGCAACCGGCTGGTGTACCGCGACGGCCTGCCCGCAGCCGCCGAGATCGCCGGCAAACAGCATTTCTGGCTGGACCTCGAGCCGCAGGCCAGCCTTGAGTTGCGGACTCGGTTGATTCGCCACTGACGCCTGAGCGCGATCAGGCTGGTACATCGCGCCGCGCCTATCGCGAGCAAGCTTCGCTCCTACAGAAGCCTGGCCATTCGATATTTGCTCGCAGGTCAAATATCAAATACCGAAACCGCTATTTTTCCGCACGAGTCGAATCCGGACACTGCGCTCCATTATCGAATCCACCGGAGTTGCAGCCATGCCCATTGCCTTGCTCGCGCTGACCCTCAGCGCCTTCGCCATCGGGACGACCGAGTTCGTCATCGTTGGCCTGTTACCCACCATCGGCGCCGACCTCGGCGTCAGCCTGCCGTCCGCCGGGCTGCTGGTCAGCCTGTACGCCCTGGGCGTCGCCGTCGGCGCGCCGGTGCTCACCGCGCTGACCGGCAAGGTCCCGCGCAAGTTGTTGCTGCTGTCGCTGATGGTGCTGTTCACCCTCGGCAACCTGCTGGCCTGGCAAGCGCCCAGCTATGAATCCCTGGTCCTGGCGCGCATCGTCACCGGCCTGGCCCATGGCGTGTTCTTCTCCATCGGCTCGACCATCGCCACCAGCCTGGTGCCCAAGGAGAAAGCCGCCAGCGCGATTGCCATCATGTTCACCGGCCTGACCGTGGCCCTGGTCACCGGCGTGCCGCTGGGGACCTTTATCGGCCAGCATTTCGGCTGGCGCGAAACCTTCCTCGCCGTGTCCGCGCTGGGTGTGATCGCCTTTATCGGCAGCCTGATCTACGTACCGAAAAACATCGCCCACAGCAAACCGGCGTCCTTGCTGCAACAACTGCAAGTGCTGAAACAACCGCGCCTGCTGCTGGTGTACGCCATGACCGCGGTGGGCTACGGCGGCTCGTTCATCGCCTTCACCTTCCTCGCGCCGATTCTCCAGGACATTTCCGGCTTCAGCGCCAGCTCCGTCAGCCTGGTGCTGCTGGTCTACGGGATCTCGGTCGCCGTGGGCAACATCTGGGGCGGCAAGCTGGCGGACAAGCGCGGCCCGATCAGCGCCCTGAAGATCATCTTCGCCCTGCTGGCCGGCGTGCTGTTGCTGCTCACCTTCACCGCCGACAACCCGTGGCTGGCACTGGCCACCGTGCTGGTGTGGGGCGCCGTGGCCTTCGGCAACGTACCGGGCCTGCAGGTCTACGTGGTGCGCCAGGCCGAACACCACACCCCGCAGGCGGTGGACGTGGCCTCGGGCCTGAACATCGCCGCCTTCAACCTCGGCATCGCCGGCGGCGCCTGGGGTGGCGGCCTGATCGTCGCCCACCTGGGGCTGATCCACACCGCCTGGATCGGTGGCCTGGTGGTGCTGGGCGCCCTGGCCCTGACCGCCTGGAGCGGGCGCCTGGATCGCCTCGGCCCGGTGTACGCCGGGCCGGCCGAGGGTTCGAGCCGGGTGGTGGCCGGGCACTGAGCCCGCCAGCAGGCCCCAAGCAGAAAAACGCAGCCCTGCCGGCTAGTGCCGATCAGTTAAGGACGATAGTGGCGCCACTGTAGGAGCGAGCTTGCTCGCGATGGACCTGAGAGCGCCGCGTTCATCCACTCAACACGCGTTATCGTTAACGTCCATCGCGAGCAAGCTCGCTCCTACAAAGGTGGAAAGTGCCGTCCGTAGGAAGGTCGAAACTTTCCCGCCAGCCGGGCAGTCATCAAAAGACAGAGGCGGTTCGAAGACCCTGAGACGGGAGCGAACATGGCGGCGATTCATATCGGTATTTCCGGCTGGCGCTACAAGCCCTGGCGTGGAGATTTCTACCCCGAGGGGCTGACGCACAAGCGCGAGCTGCAATTCGCTTCGCGCGCGGTCAACAGCATCGAAATCAACGGTTCGTTCTACGCGCTGCAGACCCCCGAGCGTTATGCCGACTGGTATGCCGATACCCCCAAGGGCTTCGTGTTCAGCGTCAAGGCGCCGCGCTACATCACCCATATCCTGCGGCTGCGGGACGTGCACAAGCCGATCGCCAACTTCTTCGCCTCGGGCGTGCTGGAGCTCAAGGACAAGCTCGGGCCGATCCTCTGGCAGTTTCCGCCGAGCTTTCAGTTCGACGCCGAGCTGTTCGGCGCCTTTCTTCAGCAATTGCCCGCCGATACCGAACAGGCCGCCGCCCTCGCCCGCCAGCACGAACCACGCCTGAACGGCCACGCCAGCACCAAGGCCTACGGCAAAAAAGCCATGCGCCATGCCGTGGAAATCCGCCATGCAAGCTTTGCCGTACCCGAATTCCCCCACCTGCTGCGCCAGCACGGTGTGGCGCTGGTGGTAGCCGACACCGCCGGCAAATGGCCCTGTTGCGAGGACCTGACCGGCGATTTCGTCTACCTGCGGCTGCATGGCGACAAGGAGCTGTATGCCAGCGGCTATACGCCCCAGGCCCTGAAGCGCTGGGGCGACCGGATCGAGGCCTGGCACAACGGCAAACAACCCGCCGATGCCCGGCTGATCGACGCCCGGCATACCCCCAGGGCGCGCAAGAGCCGGGAGGTGTTCTGCTATTTCGACAATGACCTCAAGGTCCGCGCACCCTTCGATGCCCGCCGGTTGCTGCAGCGCTTCGGGCTCGACAAGGCGCTGGCGACGACGCCCGGCGAGCCGGCCCCGCCAGGGGTGCTGCCATGAGCCATGACGAGTCGGCCAACAGCCCGATACCACCCGCGATCGGGCTTGCCGCCGCGCGCCGCTTCACGGTGCTGACGGTGAACACCCACAAGGGCTTCACCGCCCTGAACCGGCGCTTCATCCTGCCCGAGCTGCGCGAGGCGGTGCGCAGCGTGGAGGCCGACGTGGTGTTCCTGCAAGAGGTGCACGGCGCCCACGACCAGCACCCGCAGCGCTACAACAATTGGCCGAGCATGCCGCAATACGAGTTCCTCGCCGACAGCATCTGGCCGCAGTTCGCCTATGGGCGCAATGCGGTGTACCCGGCTGGCGACCACGGCAATGCACTGCTGTCGAAATTCCAGATCATTCGCTACGACAACCTCGACATCTCCCTGTCCGGGCACGAGAGCCGCGGCCTGCTGCATTGCGTGCTGCGCCTGCCCGGCGATGCCCTGGAAGTGCATGCCATTTGCGTGCACCTGGGGTTGCGCGAAAGCCATCGCCAGCAACAGCTGGATCTGCTGCTGCAACTGATCGCCGAGCTGCCCGCCGATGCGCCCTTGATCGTCGCCGGCGACTTCAACGACTGGCGGCTGCGCGCCGATGCACGGCTCGCCCCCAGCGGCTTGCGGGAGGCCTTTGTCAGCCAGCACGGCAAACCGGCGCGCAGCTTCCCCGCACGCCTGCCGCTGCTGCGGCTGGACCGGATCTACGTGCGTCATCTGAAGGTCCACCGGCCCCAGGTACTGGACACCCATCCCTGGTCCCATCTCTCCGATCACGCGCCGCTGTCGGTCGAGGTCGAGCTATGAACGACATGCCCCTGGAAAAAACCACGGTGGACAGCCTGCCCGATGCCGGGCTGGCCCACGAACCACCACGGATGGACCTCGAATATGGCTGGCACAGCAACAACCGGGTGGTGCTGCTGGAAAATGGCGAAGCCTATTTCCCCCGGGTGTTCGAAGTCCTGCGCCAGGCGCAGAGCGAGATCCTGCTGGAGACCTTCATTCTTTTCGAGGACAAGGTCGGCCAGGAGCTGCACGCTATCCTGATCGAGGCCGCACAGCGTGGCGTACGGGTCACCGTCAGCCTGGACGGCTTCGGTTGCGGCGAACTGAGCACCGAGTTCCTTGCCGCCATGAGCAACGCCGGGGTGCGCTTGCAGATATTCGACCCGGCGCAACCGATTTTCGGGGTGCGCACCAACTGGTTCCGCCGCCTGCATCGCAAGATAGTGGTGGTCGACGGCGCCATCGCCTTTGTCGGCGGGATCAACTTCTCCGCCGATCACCTGGCCGATTTCGGCCCCCAGGCCAAACAGGATTACTCGGTAGAGATCCAGGGGCCGGCGGTGGTGGATATCCACCATTTCGCCCTGCTGCAAGGCGACCGCCCGGCCCGCGCCCGCTACTGGTGGCAACGCCGCCGGCAGCGCCGCGCGCAGCTGGCCCTGACCGACCATGACGGCCAGGTACGCCTGGTCTATCGCGACAACCGCCTGCACCGCAGCGATATCGAAGAGGTCTACCGCCTGGTGCTGCGCGGGGCCCGGCAGCGGGTGGTAATCGCCAATGCCTACTTCTTCCCCGGCTATCGGCTGCTGCGCGAGATCCGCAACGCCGCGCGCCGTGGCGTCGAGGTACGGCTGATCCTGCAGGGCGAGCCGGACATGCTGGTGGCCAGGCTGGCGGCACGCATGCTCTATGACTACCTGCTCAAGGATGGCGTGACCATCTACGAATATTGCGAGCGGCCGCTGCACGGCAAGGTGGCGCTGGTGGACGACGACTGGAGCACCGTGGGCTCGAGCAATCTCGACCCGCTGAGCCTGTCACTGAACCTGGAAGCCAATGTGCTGATCCGCGACCGGGCGTTCAATCACGACCTGTTCGAGCGCCTCGACCGGCTCAGCCGCGACCACTGCCAGGCCATGCCGGCCAAGGGCTCCGGCCGCGGCCGCCTGTGGCGCCTGACCGTGGGCTTCCTGGTGTTTCACATCCTGCGTCACTTTCCGGCCTGGGCCGGCTGGCTGCCCGCCCACAAGCCGCTATTGAAGCCCTTCGGCCAGGCCGCCCCCCAGCGGGAGTCGCCCCATGAGCCGCACTGACGCCCATGGCTCGACGCCCGCCGCGTCGCATGCCCGGTCGCGCTGGCAACGCCTGAAGAAACCGCTGACCATCGCCTTCTTCCTGCTGTTGATCGTGCTGTTCACCCTGCTGGCCCGGCGTATCGACTGGAGCGAAGTGCTCGACACCCTGGCCGACTTCAAGGTGCGCACCCTGGTCATCGCCGCGAGCCTGACCCTGGCCAGTTTCCTGGTCTACGCCTGCTTCGACCTGATCGGGCGCACCTACATCCGGCAGAACCTCGGCTGGCGGCAGATCCTGCCGGTGGGGTTCATCAGCTATGCCTTCAACCTCAACCTCAGCGCCTGGGTCGGCGGGATCGCCATGCGCTACCGGCTGTACTCCAGGCTCGGGGTAAGCGCCGGCAACATCGCCAAGATCCTCGGCCTGAGCCTGGCCACCAACTGGTTCGGCTACATGGCCGTGGCCGGCACGGTGTTCGCCAGTGGCCTGATGAAGTTGCCGCCCGGCTGGCAGCTCAGTAACGGCGCGTTACAGGGGGTGGGCGTCCTGCTGCTGGTGCTGGGCGTGGGCTACCTGGCGGCCTGTCGGTTTTCCCGGCGGCGCGAGTGGTCGATACGCGGGGTCGAAATCAACCTGCCCTCGTTGCACATGGCCCTGTTGCAACTGGCCCTGGGCGCGCTCAACTGGTCGCTGATGGCAGCGGTGATCTTTACCCTGCTGCCCAGCAAGCTCGATTACCCGGTGGTGCTCGGGGTGCTGCTGATCAGCAGTATCGCCGGGGTCATCACCCATATTCCGGCGGGGCTCGGGGTGTTGGAGGCGGTGTTCATCGCCCTGCTGCAACATGAGGTGTCTCGCGGCAGCCTGCTGGCCGGGTTGATCGCCTACCGGGCGATCTACTTCATCCTGCCGCTGCTGATCGCGCTGCTGATGTACCTGCTGGTAGAGGCCAGGGCCAAGGCGTTGCGCGTGGAGAAAAAGCCGCGCAAAGGCGGCTGACGCTATCGCGACAAACGCGCGCGTTCCTCTCCGGGAGCGAGCTTGCGCACCTCATTCAACCAGCGCTCCCGACTATTGCGACTGAATGATGCTCAACCGTTCTCCCACCACCATTTCCGTGATCCAGTCCACCAGGATCGAGGTGTAGGCCTGCTGCGACACGGGATCGCTCAGGGCATGGTCGGCGCCGTCGATGATCCGGTGGGTCATGGAATGGGTCTGCTGGCAGGCCGCGCGGTAACTCATGATGGTGGCGTGTGGCACATGCTCGTCGGTCTCCGACTCCACCAGCAGCACATCCCCGGTGAACGCCGCGCAGGCATGCAGCGCCCGGTTGCTGTCCATGCGCACCAGGCTGCTGCGGTAATCCAGCAGGTCGGCCTTGTCCAGGTCGCGCTTGGGGCTGTTCCAGGCTTCGTCGCGGTACAGCGCCGGGACCCGCAGCGCCAGCCAGCGCACCGGTCGCAGCGAGGTCAGGATGCTCGCCAGGTAGCCACCGTAACTGGTGCCCACCACGGCGATCGCCGAGGTATCGAGGGCCGGGTGGGCCAGCAGGCGATCATAGGCCGCCAACAGGTCGCGCAGGTTGTCTTCGCGGCTCACGCGGTTCAGCGGGATACCGCTGCCGGCGTGGCCCCGCAGGTCGAAGGTCAGGCACACGCAACCCAGCCCGGCGATGCCCCGGGCGCGCTCCAGGTCGCGTTCCTGGCTACCGCCCCAGCCGTGGACAAACAGTACGCCGGGGACTTTCGACCTGGGAGTGAGGAAAGTCCCGCTCATCTGCTCGTCATCGATGTCGATTTGAATGCTTTCGCTTCTAGCCGTCATAGGATTGGACCGTTGCATATTTGAGAAGAAAGTCACTGTGCTCCGCGGGCCCGCGATAGACCTCGATGGCATCGGCCGGCAAAGGCTGGTCGACATAGGTTTCCACCGCGGACACACGAATCGCGCGCATGCCCGGATGGTCGATAAAGGCCTGCAAAGCCGCCACTTCGGCGCTGCTGGCACCGCCCATGCGCCACGATTGCTCGAGTACGCCGCTGCGCTGCCGGCCTTCGGCGTCCAGGCCCTGGGCGATGTCGTAATTGCGCCGGGAGGCGAAAAACCGCGGATAGGCCTCATCGGCGGCGGCGTCGAAAACCCGGGCCTGCTGCACCGCCTGGCGCACGTCCGGCGGCAGTGGCAGCGCCAGCAACTCAGGCTTGCCCCCCTGCACCACCAACAGCTCGGAGCCACCGTAGACCTGCTCGCCGTCGGCGTCCTCGGTCAGGTACTGCTGGCCGCAGTAGCTGAGGACATGGCCGGCGATAAAGGACTGGCCGGCGCTGTAGGTGACCACCTGTTGCAGATCCTGCTCCAGGACCACGCCTTCATTGAACTGCCGGGCGACCTCCGGTTGCGTCAGCAGCTCGTCGAAGTGCTCCAGGCTCTCGATCACCTGCTGGCCACGACCGGCGCAGGCATGGATCGGCTTCATGCGGATCGGTCCGCTGTAAAGCAAATGGCTGGCCGCTGGCCGGGCATCGTTCAGGGAAAACACGCTCAGGCCGTCCAGCACCACATTGCGCACCCGCTGGGAGAACAGCGGCGCCCAGCCCGGCGGGGCCACGGCGTTCTTGTTCAGCAGGCCATGGGTGATGGCCTTGGTGCAGATAAAATCATGCTCGACATACCCGCCCCACAGGTCGTCCGGCCCCGTGACCCGCAATTGCCGGGCCGCGGCAGGGCCGACGATGGTCTGCGTCGGCAACAGGTACAGCTCGTCCTGGCCATGCACGAGCGGGTCGTAGTCACCGGCGAATTCCAGCCCGAGGATTTGTGCCAGCCACCGGGCCAGCGCGCGATTGGTCTCCACGACATGCTGCGAGGCCCCAGGGTGGACCGAGTGGGCGACCACCCGTTTCTTGCGTTGCGTCGGGGTCATGCGTCCCCCTTCGTCATCGGTGTGATGAATGTGCAAGGAAGGGTGCAGGGATCACGCCAAGGCCCGGGGGGAGTCGAATCCCCCCTGGATAAGCGCTCTACGCCATCGTTGCTGGCATTGGGCCTGTCTTATTTTGCACGATCGGCCGGCGCCGCCCGGTATTTTGCACGACTCGCGGGCTCAGCCCTGTCCGGCCCGCGCCAGCGGTGTCGGCGGCGTCACGCCGAAACGCGCGCGATATTCGCTGGGTGCCAGCCCGGTGATCTTCTTGAAGGTGGCGCGGAACGCCCCCGGATCCTGGTAACCGACCGTCCAGGCGATATGGTCGATGGTGCCGTTGGTGAACTCGAGCATTTCCCGGGCCTTGCCCACCCGCAGGTGCTGGCAATATTCGGTGGGCTTGAGCCCGGTGGCGGCCCGAAAGCGCCGCAGGAAGGTGCGTTCCTCCAGCCCGGCCTGCTGCGCCATGACGGCGAGGGAAACGTCCACCGCGCCATTGGCCTGCAGCCAGTGCTGCACCTTGAGGATCGCCGCGTCACCGTGGCCGAGGATCGGCGCGAAGTTACTGCCGCACTGGCTGGCGCTGTCGCTGTGTTCGATCACCAGGAAACGCGCGGTGCCGCTGGCGATGCTCGGGCCTAGCAGGCGGTCGACCATGCGCAACCCCAGTTCGGACCAGGCCATCAGGCCGGCGGTGGTGATCAGGTCGCCATCGTCGACGATCGGCTTGTCGGCGTTCAGGCGGATGTTCGGGTAGCGCTCGGCAAACTGCTTCGCCGAGGTCCAGTGAGTGGTGGCACTGCGACCGTCGAGCAGGCCACTTTCGGCCAGCAGGATCGAGCCGACACAGACCCCGCCCAGGGTCGCGCCATTGGCATGCTGCTGGCGCAGCCATTGGGTCAGCGCCTGCGGTGCCTGCGCCCGGGAGAAGCCGGCCACCGAGGGTGGGATCAGCACCGCCAGCAATGGCCCCTCAACATCAGGGTGACTGTCGTATACCCGTATAGGCGCCTGGTCGGCCTGCGCCTGCCAGTGGCTGATGCGCAACAGCGGCAACTGCGTACTGCGTTGTTCGGCGGCGATACGGTTGGCGACCCCGAACAGGTCGGTCAAGCCATGCACCGCGGCCATCTGTGCCCCGGGATAGATCAGCACGCCCAGCTCGGCGACTGCGCTTTCCATACCCATTGTCAGTTTTCCCCCTGCTATTGTCGGTGCGGCCAATCCTCGACCGGCCCGCCGGAGCCAATACTGGACTCCACAGCCAGCCACTACTTCAGAGGACACACCCATGGCCAAGCAAGCGCTCATCGTAGTCGATATCCAGAACGACTACTTCCCCAACGGCAAGTGGCCCCTGGTGGGCGTCGAAGCCGCCGCCGACAACGCCGCGCGGCTGATCCAAGCCTTCCGTGACAGCGGCCAGCAGGTGGTGCACATCCGCCACGAATTCACTTCCGACAGCGCGCCGTTCTTCACCCCCGGCTCCAGCGGCGCACAACTGCATCCCAAGGTCAGCAACCGCGCCGACGAACCGGTGGTGCTCAAGCACTTCGTCAATTCGTTCCGCGAAACCGAGCTCGAAGCCATCCTCGACCAGCACGACATCGAGCAACTGGTGGTGGTCGGCAGCATGAGCCACATGTGCATCGACGGCGTCACACGCGCTGCCGCCGACCTGGGCTATGGCGTCACAGTGATCCATGACGCCTGCGCCACCCGCGACCTCGAATTCAATGGTGTGGTGGTGCCAGCGGCCCAGGTCCACGCTGCATTCATGTCGTCCCTGGGGTTCGCCTACGCCAGCGTGGTGTCCACCGATGAGTTTCTGGCGGGCAGCCGCTGATTCTGTCGGGCCCTTCCTTGCTGGAGGCTCTGGGACAACGGAGTCCCCTGCACCGAACTTGCGATAGATAGAAAGCAAAAAGCCCGTAGCGTTTGCGCGCTACGGGCCTTTTTCATGCCGTTGCCGAGAGGGCTCTCTTAGAACGGAATATCGTCATCGAAGCTGTCGTCGAAGTTCTGCGCCGGCTGTGGCGAGGACTGCTGAGGCGCTGGACGCGATTCGCGTTGTGGCGCCTGCGAAGGCTGTGGACGCGACTGCTGCGGACGTGGCGCGGAGTTGCCCATGCCCTGGCCCTGGTCGCCCTGTGGACGGCCGCCCAGCAGCTGCATGGTGCCCTGCATGTCGACGATGATTTCAGTGGTGTAGCGCTTGATGCCGTCTTTTTCCCACTCGCGGGTCTGCAGCTTGCCTTCGATGTAGACCTGCGAACCTTTGCGCAGGTATTCGCCGGCGATTTCCGCGACCTTGCCGAACATCGACACACGGTGCCACTCGGTCTTCTCGACCTTCTGACCGGTTTGCTTGTCGGTCCACTGTTCGCTGGTGGCCAGACTCAGGTTGGTCACGGCGTTACCGTTAGGCAGGTAGCGAACTTCAGGATCCTGGCCGCAAGTGCCGACCAATATGACTTTGTTAACCCCACGGGCCATAACGTTCTCCTAGGCTTCGCACGCCGATCGGGCTGGGTTGACCAGCTGCTCGAGGGTCGCGCGATCCAATAATTCGGTGTCCAATTTGATGTAAATGGCGGCTTCTTCGGCCACCATCACTGCATCTGTTACCCCAACAACGGCCTTCAGGCGCTCGACCAGACCGGCTTCGCGGATCGCTTCGGGCGATAACGGCAAGCGCAGGCTCGTCACGTAAGGAGGTTCGCGCATGGTAACAGCAAAGGCCAACCACAGGGCAGCAAGTCCTGCACACCCCAGGAACACAACCGACAAACCGCCATGCTGGAACAACCAGCCGCCGAGAATGCCACCCAGCGCCGAACCGAGGAACTGGCTGGTGGAATAGACCCCCATGGCCGTGCCCTTGCCGCCGGCCGGTGAAACCTTGCTGATCAGCGACGGCAGCGAAGCTTCCAGCAGGTTGAACGCGGTGAAGAACACCACCGTGCCGATCACCAGCGCCCGCAGGCTGTCGCCGAACTCCCAGAAGAATAGCTCGGTGAGCAGCAGCGTACTGACCGCGCCCAGCAGAACTCGTTTCATTTTGCGTTTTTTCTCGCCGTAGATGATGAACGGGATCATGGCGAAGAAGGAGATCAACAGCGCGGTGAGGTAGACCCACCAGTGCTGTTCCTTGGGCAGGCCGGCTTTTTCCACCAGGGCCAGCGGCAAGGCGACGAAGCTCGACATCAGCATCGCATGCAACACGAAGATACCAAGATCCAGGCGCAACAGGTCCGGATGCTTGAGCGTCGGCAACAGCGCCTGGCGCGCGACCCCGGACTCACGGTGCTGCAATGGGCCGGTCGAGTGCGGCACCATGAAGGCAACGATGAAAATGCCCAGCAGCGCCATGCCGCCGGTGGCGAAGAACAGCCCGGACAAACCGAAAGCGCGGGTCAGCAGCGGGCCGGCCACCATGGCCACGGCAAAGGACAGGCCGATGGTCATGCCGATCATGGCCATGGCCTTGGTGCGGTGCTGCTCGCGGGTCAGGTCCGACAACAGCGCCATGACCGCCGCGGAAATCGCCCCGGCACCCTGCAGGATGCGCCCGGCGATCACGCCCCAGATCGAGTCGGCGTTGGCCGCCAGCACACTGCCCAGGGCAAAGACGATCAGCCCCAGGTAAATCACCGGACGACGACCGATACGGTCGGAAATGATCCCGAACGGGATCTGGAAAATCGCCTGGGTCAGGCCGTAAGCGCCGATCGCCAACCCGATCAGGGCCGGGGTCGCTCCTGCCAGATCCATCCCATAGGTCGCCAGGACCGGCAACACCATGAACATGCCAAGCATACGGAAGGCGAACACCAGGGCCAGACCGCTTGCCGCGCGGGTCTCGGCGCCACTCATGCGCTCGCTGTGGGGATCATGCATGGAAAAACCTCGTGTGAACCGGCGGCGATTCTACCAGTCCGATCGATTGACGGGGTATATGGCGACGCTTTGCCGCGCAGGTTTCATCTACGGCTGCACAGACCTCATTTGATAGTGTGCATCCATCCAGTATTTGCCCTTATACTCCTACGTTTTCGACGCCCGCCGAGCGAGGCCACTTTGGACAAGATCCTGATTCGTGGGGCCCGAACCCACAACCTGAAGAACATCGACCTGACCCTGCCACGGGACAAACTGATCGTCATCACCGGCCTGTCCGGATCCGGCAAATCGTCTCTGGCGTTCGACACCTTGTACGCCGAAGGCCAGCGCCGTTATGTCGAGTCGCTGTCGGCCTATGCCCGGCAATTCCTGTCGATGATGGAAAAACCCGACGTCGACACCATCGAAGGTTTGTCGCCAGCGATTTCCATCGAACAGAAATCCACCTCGCACAACCCGCGCTCCACCGTTGGCACCATCACCGAGATCTACGACTACCTGCGCCTGCTGTATGCCCGCGTGGGTACGCCACGCTGCCCGGATCACGACATCCCGCTGGAAGCCCAGACCGTCAGCCAGATGGTCGACCTGGTGCTGGCCCAGCCGGAAGGCAGCAAGCTGATGCTGCTGGCGCCGGTGATTCGCGAGCGCAAGGGCGAGCACCTGTCGGTCTTCGAGGAACTGCGTGCCCAGGGCTTCGTTCGCGCCCGGGTCAATGGCAAGCTCTACGAGCTGGATGAGTTGCCGAAGCTGGATAAACAGAAAAAGCACTCGATCGATGTGGTGGTCGACCGCTTCAAGGTCCGCACCGACCTGCAGCAGCGTCTGGCCGAGTCGTTCGAGACCGCGCTGAAGCTGGCCGACGGTATCGCCCTGGTGGCGCCAATGGACGACGAACCCGGCGAAGAAATCATCTTCTCCGCGCGCTTCGCCTGCCCGATCTGCGGCCACGCCATCAGCGAACTGGAACCCAAGCTGTTCTCCTTCAACAACCCGGCCGGTGCCTGCCCGACCTGCGACGGCCTGGGGGTCAAGCAGTTCTTCGACATCAAGCGCCTGGTCAATGGCGAGCTGACCCTGGCCGAAGGGGCGATTCGCGGCTGGGACAGGCGCAACGTCTATTACTTCCAGATGCTCGGCTCGCTGGCGTCGCATTACGGCTTCAGCCTGGAAGTACCGTTCAACCAGCTGCCGGCCGACCAGCAGAAGGTCATCCTCAACGGCAGCGGCACGCAGAACGTCGACTTCAAGTACCTCAACGATCGTGGCGATATCGTCAAGCGCTCCCACCCGTTCGAAGGCATCGTGCCGAACCTGGAACGTCGCTACCGCGAGACCGAATCGGCCACCGTGCGCGAGGAGCTGGCCAAGTTCCTCAGCACCCAGCCGTGCCCGGACTGCCGTGGTACCCGCCTGCGTCGTGAAGCACGCCACGTGTGGGTCGGCGAGAAGACTTTGCCGGCCGTCACCAGCCTGCCGATCGGCGATGCCACCGATTACTTCGGCACCTTGTCTCTGACCGGACGCCGTGGCGAGATCGCCGACAAGATCCTCAAGGAGATCCGCGAGCGCCTGCAGTTCCTGGTCAACGTCGGCCTGGACTACCTGACCCTGGATCGCAGCGCCGACACCCTGTCCGGCGGCGAGGCGCAGCGGATCCGCCTGGCCAGCCAGATCGGCGCCGGCCTGGTAGGAGTGATGTACATCCTCGATGAACCCTCCATCGGTCTGCACCAGCGCGACAACGACCGTCTGCTGGGCACCCTGAAACACCTGCGGGATATCGGCAACACGGTGATCGTGGTCGAACACGACGAGGACGCCATTCGCCTGGCCGACTATGTGGTGGACATCGGCCCGGGCGCCGGCGTGCATGGCGGGCAGATCGTCGCCGAGGGCACTCCCGACGAGGTGATGTCCCATCCCGACTCGCTGACCGGCAAGTACCTCTCCGGTCGGGTGAAAATCGCCGTGCCGACCAAGCGTACGCCACGCAACAAGAAGCTTTCGCTGTCCCTCAAGGGGGCCCGCGGCAACAACTTGCGCAACGTCGACCTGGAGATTCCGATCGGCCTGCTGACCTGCGTGACCGGTGTCTCCGGCTCGGGCAAATCGACCCTGATCAACAACACCCTGTTCCCCCTCAGTGCCACGGCGCTGAACGGCGCGACCACGCTGGAAGCCGCTGCGCACGACAGCATCAACGGCCTGCAGCACCTGGACAAGGTGGTGGATATCGACCAGAGCCCGATCGGTCGTACACCGCGCTCCAACCCGGCGACCTACACCGGGCTGTTCACGCCGATTCGCGAACTGTTTGCCGGGGTTCCCGAATCGCGCTCGCGCGGCTACGGTCCGGGCCGCTTCTCCTTCAACGTCAAGGGCGGCCGCTGCGAAGCCTGCCAGGGCGACGGTCTGATCAAGGTGGAAATGCACTTCCTGCCGGACATCTACGTGCCGTGCGATGTGTGCAAGAGCAAGCGCTACAACCGCGAAACCCTTGAGATCAAATACAAGGGCAAGAGCATCCACGAGGTCCTGGAAATGACCATCGAGGAAGCGCGGGAGTTCTTCGACCCGGTGCCGGCGCTGGCGCGCAAGCTGCAGACGCTGATGGACGTGGGGCTGTCCTATATCAAGCTGGGACAGTCGGCGACGACCTTGTCCGGCGGTGAAGCGCAGCGGGTCAAGCTGTCTCGCGAGCTGTCCAAGCGCGATACAGGGAAGACCCTCTACATCCTCGACGAGCCAACCACCGGCCTGCACTTCGCCGACATCCAGCAGTTGCTGGACGTTCTGCATCGCCTGCGCGACCACGGCAACACTGTGGTGGTGATCGAGCACAACCTGGATGTGATCAAGACCGCCGACTGGCTGGTGGACCTGGGGCCGGAAGGCGGTTCCAAGGGCGGCCAGATCATTGCCGTGGGTACACCGGAGCAATTGGCAGAGATGCCGCAATCCCATACCGGTTACTACCTCAAGCCACTGCTGACCCGCGACCGGGCCTGAGCCCCATGAAAAAGCCCCTGCCATTAGGAAATGGCAGGGGCTTTTTTGTGCCCGTCAGAACCCTGCAGTTGCCTGCAGGAAAGGGCTAGCGCATCAGAACTGCGACTGCAGGTAGTTTTCCAGACCGATCGACTTGATCAGACCCAGCTGCTTTTCCAGCCAGTAGGTATGGTCTTCTTCGGTATCGGCCAACTGCACACGCAGGATGTCGCGGCTGACATAGTCCTTGTGCTTCTCGCACAGCTCGATGCCCTTGCACAGTGCTGCGCGGACCTTGTACTCCAGGCGCAGGTCAGCGGCGAACATATCCGGCACGGTGGTGCCGATATCCAGATCGTCAGGGCGCATGCGTGGGGTGCCTTCAAGCATCAGGATGCGGCGCATCAATGCATCGGCGTGTTGAGTCTCTTCTTCCATCTCGTGATTGATGCGCTCGTAGAGCTTGCTGAAGCCCCAGTCCTCGTACATACGCGAATGGATGAAATATTGGTCACGTGCTGCCAGCTCGCCCGTCAGCAACGTGTTGAGGTAATCGATTACGTCCGGGTGACCTTGCATCGCCCTACATCTCCCTGCTTGAAAGTCTGTATTTTGAACCAAGCTGACTTGCAGGTCACTGTAAAAACGCTAACAAAGTGAAGAATTCCGGAGAAAAGTAGCCGAAAAAACGCAAAAACCGCCCAAATGAGGGCGGTTCTGCTTATCGTTTAGACTTAGTTAAGCTGTACACCCAAC
Organism: Pseudomonas sp. B3G-3; assembly: GCF_028640915.1. Taxonomy (NCBI): domain Bacteria; kingdom Pseudomonadati; phylum Pseudomonadota; class Gammaproteobacteria; order Pseudomonadales; family Pseudomonadaceae; genus Pseudomonas; species Pseudomonas sp. B3G-3. Next base: position 141,788 of record NZ_JAQZAB010000090.1, read on the forward strand.
GCCTTTGCGACACCTTCTCCATAAGCCGGGTCAGCCTTGAAGAAATGTTGCAGCTGACGCTGAACCACATCCGAGCTGACACCCGCCATCGCACCGGCGATGTTGTTGATCAACAGGGCTTGCTGCTGATCGTTCATCAGGCGGAACAGAGCGCCTGCATGGCTGTAGTAGTCGGTGTCTTCGCGGTGATCGTAACGATCCGCCGCACCGCTGAGTGCCAAGGCCGGCTCTGCGTAGCGAGGAGCCTGTTTCGGCGCGTCGGCGTAGCTGTTCGGCTCGTAGTTCGGTGCCGCGCCGCCATTGCTGCCAAAGGCCATGGCGCCGTCACGCTGGTAGCTGTTCACTGGGCTGCGTGGGGCGTTGACCGGCAGTTGCTGGTGGTTGGTGCCAACACGGTAGCGATGAGCGTCGGCGTAAGCGAATACGCGGCCTTGCAGCATGCGATCCGGCGACAGGCCGACACCCGGAACCATGTTGCTAGGACCAAAGGCAGCCTGCTCGACTTCCGCGAAGTAGTTCAGTGGATTGCGGTTCAACTCCAGCTCACCGACTTCGATCAGCGGGAACTCCTTCTGCGACCAGGTCTTGGTCACGTCGAACGGGTTCTCGTAATGAGCGGCAGCCTCAGCCTCGGTCATGATCTGAATGCACACGCTCCATTTCGGGAAGTCGCCGCGCTCGATCGCGTTGAACAGGTCACGCTGGGCGTAATCCGGGTCGGTACCCGCCAGGCGGGCAGCCTCGGCCGGCGCCAGGTTCTTGATGCCTTGCTTGGTCTTGTAGTGCCATTTCACCCAGTGACGCTCGCCTTTGGCGTTGATCAGGCTGTAGGTGTGGCTGCCAAAGCCGTGCATATGACGATAGCCGTCCGGAATCCCGCGATCCGAGAACAGGATGGTGACCTGGTGCAGCGCTTCAGGCGAGTGCGACCAGAAGTCCCACATTGCCTGGCCGCTCTTCAGGTTGCTCTGCGGCAGACGTTTCTGGGTGTGGATAAAGTCGGGAAACTTCAGCGGGTCGCGAATGAAGAACACAGGTGTGTTGTTGCCAACGATGTCCCAGTTACCTTCTTCGGTATAGAACTTCAGGGCAAAGCCGCGTGGGTCACGCTCGGTATCAGCCGAGCCACGTTCGCCACCTACGGTCGAGAAACGCAGGAACGTAGGGGTTTGCTTACCTACGGACTCGAAAAGCTTGGCGCTGGTGTATTCGGTGATGTCGCGGGTCACAGTGAAAGTACCGTAGGCACCCGAACCCTTGGCGTGCACGCGACGCTCAGGAATGTTTTCACGGTTGAAGTGGGCAAGCTTCTCGATCAGATGAAAATCATCGAGCAGCAGCGGGCCGCGAGGGCCAGCAGAACGGGAATTCTGGTTATCGGCGACTGGAGCGCCACTTGCGGTGGTAAGCGTTTTGTTTTGGCTCATGCTCAATCTTCCTCTGTCAGTCTTGGAACTGCCGGCTAATCGGCTGACGAGGAGTATCGACCATCAAGATGACAGCATCAAATGCATTAAATGATTACTATCGATAGTATTTTTCTAATACAACAGACACAAAAAACCGGGCACTAGGCCCGGTTCTTTGTATTTGACGTCTTACTCAGCGGATACAGCTTCACCGCCGACAGCACGATCAACCAACTCGACGTACGCCATAGGCGCGTTGTCGCCAGCGCGGAAACCGCACTTGAGGATGCGCAGGTAGCCACCCTCACGGGTAGCGTAACGCTTGCCCAGGTCGTTGAAGAGCTTACCAACGATAGCTTTCGAACGAGTACGGTCGAAAGCCAGGCGGCGGTTAGCCAGGCTGTCTGTCTTGGCCAAAGTGATCAGCGGCTCAGCAACGCGGCGCAGTTCTTTGGCTTTCGGCAGTGTAGTTTTGATCAGCTCGTGCTCGAACAGCGACACCGCCATGTTTTGGAACATGGCCTTGCGGTGCGAGCTGGTGCGGCTCAGGTGACGACCACTTTTACGATGACGCATGGTTCATTCCTTACCAAACACAACGTTCGGTGATTACGACGATCAGGCAGTCGCCTTGTCGTCCTTCTTAAGACTTGCAGGCGGCCAGTTGTCGAGGCGCATGCCGAGGGACAGACCGCGGGAGGCCAGAACGTCCTTGATTTCGGTCAAGGATTTCTTGCCAAGGTTCGGAGTCTTCAACAGTTCTACTTCGGTACGCTGAATCAGGTCGCCGATGTAGTAAATGTTTTCCGCCTTAAGGCAGTTAGCCGAACGTACAGTCAGTTCCAGATCGTCAACCGGGCGAAGCAGGATCGGATCGATCTCGTCTTCCTGCTCGATTACCACTGGCTCACTGTCACCCTTGAGGTCGACGAACGCAGCCAACTGCTGTTGCAGGATGGTTGCAGCACGACGGATAGCCTCTTCAGGATCCAGGGTACCGTTGGTTTCCAGATCAATAACCAGCTTGTCCAGGTTGGTACGCTGCTCGACACGGGCGTTTTCCACCACGTATGCGATACGGCGAACCGGGCTGAACGAAGAGTCAAGCTGCAAGCGACCGATGCTGCGGCTTTCATCTTCATCGCTCTGACGCGAGTCTGCCGGTTCATAACCACGACCACGAGCTACTACGAGCTTCATGTTCAGGGCGCCGTTAGACGCCAGGTTAGCGATTACGTGATCGGGGTTAACGATCTCGACATCATGATCCAGCTGAATATCGGCAGCGGTAACCACCCCCGAACCCTTCTTCGACAAGGTCAGCGTAACTTCGTCACGGCCGTGCAGCTTGATAGCCAGACCTTTAAGGTTCAACAGGATTTCAATTACGTCTTCCTGTACACCTTCGATGGCGCTGTACTCGTGGAGCACACCGTCAATCTCGGCCTCGACTACTGCACAGCCGGGCATTGAGGACAACAGGATGCGGCGCAGCGCGTTGCCCAGGGTGTGGCCAAAACCACGCTCGAGAGGCTCGAGGGTGATCTTGGCGCGGGTTGGACTGACAACCTGCACATCAATATGGCGGGGTGTCAGGAACTCATTTACCGAAATCTGCATGGATGCACCTATTTTCTAGCCCTTACTTGGAGTAGAGCTCGACAATCAGGCTTTCGTTGATGTCGGCGGACAGATCACTGCGAGCTGGAACGTTCTTGAAAACGCCCGACTTCTTCTCAGTGTCTACTTCTACCCATTCTACGCGGCCACGTTGGGCACACAGATCGAGAGCTTGGACAATGCGAAGTTGGTTTTTTGCTTTCTCGCGAACAGCAACCACGTCACCAGCACGAACCTGGTAGGACGGAACGTTAACGGTCTGACCGTTTACGCTGATCGACTTGTGCGATACCAGCTGACGGGATTCGGCACGAGTCGAACCGAAGCCCATACGGTATACAACGTTGTCCAGACGGCATTCGAGCAGTTGCAGCAGGTTCTCACCGGTTGCACCTTTCTTGCCAGCAGCTTCTTTGTAGTAGCCGCTGAATTGACGCTCGAGAACGCCGTAGATACGACGGACCTTCTGCTTTTCACGCAGTTGGGTGCCGTAGTCGGACTGGCGACCGCGGCGCTGGCCGTGGATACCAGGTGCTGCTTCGATGTTGCACTTGGATTCGATAGCGCGCACGCCGCTCTTCAGGAAGAGATCGGTGCCTTCGCGACGAGCCAGTTTGCATTTTGGACCAATGTAACGAGCCATTCTTTACAATCTCCTGGATTACACGCGGCGCTTCTTCGGCGGACGGCACCCGTTGTGCGGGATTGGCGTCACGTCGGTGATGCTGGCGATCTTGTAGCCACAGCCGTTCAAAGCGCGGACTGCGGATTCACGACCTGGACCTGGGCCCTTGACGTTAACGTCGAGGTTTTTCAGGCCATATTCCAGCGCAGCTTGACCAGCACGCTCAGCAGCTACTTGAGCAGCGAACGGGGTGGACTTGCGGGAACCGCGGAAACCCGAACCACCGGAGGTTGCCCAGGAAAGAGCGTTACCTTGACGGTCGGTGATGGTCACGATGGTGTTGTTGAAAGACGCGTGGATGTGGGCGATGCCATCAACCACTGTCTTTTTAATCTTTTTACGAGGACGAGCAGCAGGTTTTGCCATGACTAAATTCCTGTCGATTCGCTGGTGCGATTACTTGCGGATCGGCTTACGCGGACCTTTGCGAGTACGCGCGTTGGTCTTGGTACGCTGACCGCGTACTGGCAGACCACGACGATGGCGCAGACCGCGGTAGCAGCCCAGATCCATCAAGCGTTTGATTTTCATGTTGATTTCGCGACGCAGGTCACCTTCAGTGGTGAACTTCGCCACTTCGCCACGCAGCTGTTCAATTTGCTCGTCGCTCAGATCCTTGATCTTTGCGGCTGGGTTGACCCCAGTCTCTGCACAGATTTTCTGCGCAGTCGTGCGACCAACACCATAGATGTAGGTCAGCGAGATAACAGTATGCTTGTTATCTGGAATGTTAACGCCTGCAATACGGGCCATTCAGTGGGACTCCAATTGACAGCTACCTACGCCCCGGAAGCCAAGAAATAGGGCGCGAGATAATATCGCTGTAATAACAAATAATCAACCCAGCAGCGCACTAGCTGCTGGGCTTGAAGCACAATCACACTCAGCCTTGGCGCTGTTTGTGACGCGGTTCCGCGCTGCAAATTACTCGAACAACACCTTCGCGGCGAATAATCTTGCAGTTACGGCACAGCTTTTTCACCGATGCACGAACTTTCATCACCAACTCCTCGAACCTTATGGGTCAGCGCAGCATGCCGCTGCCGTAACCCTTCAGGTTGGCTTTCTTCATCAGGGATTCGTACTGGTGCGAAACGAGGTGCGATTGTACTTGCGACATAAAGTCCATAACAACCACGACCACGATCAGCAACGAGGTCCCGCCAAGGTAGAACGGAACGTTTGCTGCAACCACCAGGAACTGGGGCAACAGGCAGACGGCCGTCATATATAGAGCACCGAACATGGTCAAGCGGGTCAGAACGCCATCAATGTAGCGCGCCGACTGCTCACCTGGACGGATGCCCGGAATAAAGGCACCGGACTTCTTCAGGTTTTCCGCTACGTCTTTCGGATTGAACATCAACGCCGTATAGAAGAAGCAGAAGAAAATAATCCCTGCACTAAACAGCAGAATATTCAACGGCTGACCAGGAGCGATCGACTGCGAGATGTCCTGCAACCAGCCCATACCTTCAGACTGACCGAACCAGGCACCCAACGAAGCCGGGAACAGCAAAATGCTGCTCGCGAAAATAGCAGGAATAACGCCTGCCATATTCACTTTCAGCGGCAAGTGGCTAGTCTGCGCAGCAAACACCTTGCGGCCCTGCTGACGCTTGGCATAGTGAACAGCAATACGACGCTGGCCACGCTCAATGAACACCACAAAACCGATAATCGCTACTGCCAGCAAACCGATGGCAACCAGGGCAAAAATGTTGATATCACCCTGACGCGCAGACTCGAAAGACTGCCCGATCGCTCTCGGAAGACCGGCGACGATACCTGCGAAAATCAACATCGAGATACCGTTGCCAACACCACGCTCAGTAATCTGCTCACCCAGCCACATCATGAACATCGCACCAGCCACAAAAGTGGATACCGCGACGAAATGGAAGCCAAAGTCACCAGTGAACGCAACGCCCTGCCCTGCCAGGCCAACGGACATGCCGATGGCCTGAACAAGAGCTAGGACGACAGTGCCGTAGCGGGTGTACTGGCTGATCTTGCGACGGCCAGCTTCACCTTCCTTCTTCAACTGCTCCAGCTGCGGACTGACGGCGGTCATCAGCTGCATGATGATCGATGCCGAGATGTACGGCATGATCCCCAGTGCAAAGATGCTCATCCGCTCCAGCGCGCCGCCGGAAAACATGTTGAACAAGCTAAGAATGGTCCCCTCATTCTGTCGAAACAGGTCTGCGAGTCGGTCAGGGTTGATACCTGGAACCGGGATGTGTGCGCCTATTCGGTAGACGATAATCGCCAAGAACAGAAAACGCAGACGAGCCCAGAGTTCAGACATACCGCCTTTGCCGAGCGCAGAGAGAGCACCTTGCTTAGCCATTTATTCCTCGAACTTGCCGCCAGCTGCTTCGATAGCCGCACGCGCACCTTTGGTGGCTGCGATGCCCTTGATAGTCACAGCGCGAGTAACTTCGCCGGACAGCATGATTTTCACACGCTGTACGTTTTGGTTAATCACGTTGGCATCTTTCAGGGACTGCACGGTGACGATGTCGCCTTCCACTTTAGCCAGCTCGGACAGACGCACTTCTGCGCGGTCCATGGCTTTCAGGGATACGAAACCGAACTTCGGCAGGCGACGATGCAGCGGCTGTTGACCGCCTTCAAAGCCTGGAGCAATGGTGCCACCGGAGCGGGAAGTCTGACCTTTGTGACCACGGCCACCAGTCTTACCCAAACCACTACCGATACCACGGCCCGGACGATGCTTTTCGCGACGGGAACCCGGCGCTGGACTCAGATCATTGAGTTTCATCGATTAACCCTCGACACGCAGCATGTAGTAAGCCTTGTTGATCATCCCGCGGTTCTCGGGAGTATCCTGGACTTCTACAGTGTGACCGATGCGACGCAGACCCAGACCCTTAACGCACAGTTTGTGGTTAGGGATACGGCCGGTCATGCTTTTGATCAGCGTTACTTTAACGGTAGCCATGATCAGATGATCTCCTGGACGCTTTTGCCACGCTTGGCGGCAATGGATTCAGGGGACTGCATTGCTTTCAAACCCTTGAAAGTGGCGTGAACCACGTTTACTGGGTTAGTCGAGCCGTAGCACTTGGCCAGAACGTTCTGAACGCCAGCAACTTCGAGGACAGCACGCATAGCGCCGCCAGCGATGATACCGGTACCTTCAGAAGCAGGCTGCATGTACACCTTCGAAGCGCCGTGAGCGGACTTCATTGCGTACTGCAGAGTGGTGCCGTTCAGATCAACCTGGATCATGTTGCGGCGAGCAGCTTCCATTGCCTTCTGGATCGCAGCAGGCACTTCACGCGACTTGCCACGGCCGAAGCCAACGCGACCTTTACCATCACCAACCACGGTCAACGCGGTGAAAGTGAAGATACGGCCGCCTTTTACGGTTTTGGCTACGCGGTTAACTTGAACCAGCTTCTCGATGTAGCCTTCGTCGCGCTTTTGGTCGTTATTTGACATAACTTAGAACTCCAGCCCAGCTTCACGAGCAGCATCAGCCAGCGCCTTGACGCGGCCGTGGTACTTGAAGCCAGAGCGGTCGAAAGCCACCTGCGAGACGCCAGCGGCTTTTGCACGCGTAGCGACCAGCTGGCCAACCTTAGTGGCCGCGTCGATGTTGCCAGTGGCGCCATCACGCAGTTCTTTATCCAAAGTCGAGGCGCTTGCCAGGACTTTGTTGCCGTCGGCCGAAATGACCTGGGCGTAGATGTGCTGCGAAGAGCGGAACACGCAGAGACGCACGACTTCGAGTTCGTGCATTTTCAGGCGTGCTTTGCGAGCGCGACGCAGTCGAGTAACTTTTTTGTCGGTCATTTGCTATGCCCTACTTCTTCTTGGCTTCTTTACGACGGACGACTTCGTCCGCGTAGCGCACACCTTTACCTTTGTAAGGCTCTGGTGGACGGAAGTCGCGGATCTCAGCGGCCACTTGACCTACCAGCTGCTTGTCGATGCCCTTGATCAGGATATCGGTCTGGCTAGGAGTCTCAGCGGTGATGCCTTCCGGCAGCTCGTAGTCCACTGGATGCGAGAAGCCAAGGGCCAGGTTCAGCACTGTGCCTTTTGCTTGCGCTTTGTAACCAACACCGACCAGCTGGAGCTTGCGCTCGAAGCCTTGGCTTACGCCTTGGACCATGTTGTTTACCAACGCACGAGTGGTACCGGCCATTGCGCGAGTTTGTTGGTCGCCATTGCGAGCAGCGAAACGCAGCTCACCAGCTTCCTGAACAATTTCAACGGACGAGTGTACGTTCAGTTCGAGAGTGCCCTTGGCACCCTTCACCGAAAGCTGTTGGCCGGCGAATTTAACTTCAACACCAGCTGGCAGCTTAACGGGGTTCTTAGCGACGCGAGACATGCTTATCCCCCCTTAGAACACAGTGCAAAGAACTTCGCCGCCGACACCGGCAGCGCGCGCAGCACGATCAGTCATCACACCTTTGTTGGTGGAGACGATAGACACGCCGAGACCGCCACGAACTTTCGGCAGATCTTCAACGGACTTGTACTGACGCAGGCCTGGACGGCTAACGCGCTTCACTTCTTCGATGACCGGACGGCCTTCGAAGTATTTCAGCTCGATGGACAGCAGTGGCTTGGTTTCGCTGCTGATCTGATAACCCGCGATGTAACCTTCGTCCTTCAGGACTTTTGCTACAGCCACCTTCAGCGTGGAAGACGGCATGCTTACGACGGACTTTTCAGCCATCTGGGCATTACGGATTCGAGTTAGCATGTCCGCTAACGGGTCCTGCATACTCATGGGCTAGACGCTCCTGATACAAAAAAAATGAGCCTTGCGGCTACAGCTTGTCGCCGAGAAATTCCGGGCAAAAAACACGGGCTCAGGCGAGCCGGTCATTCTAGACACACCACAGAAATGAATCAAGCCCCAAAAGGGGCTTGATTCATGTTCAAGGTCACCGGTGGTCAGGATCTTGCGACCCCGAACACCGCGACTTTGATAGCTATTACCAGCTGGCTTTAACCAGACCTGGTACGTCACCACGCATTGCAGCTTCACGCAGCTTGTTACGGCCGAGGCCGAACTTGCGGTAAACGCCGTGCGGACGACCAGTCAGGCGGCAGCGGTTACGCATGCGCGAAGCGCTCGCGTCACGTGGCTGCTTCTGCAGAGCTACGGTAGCTTCCCAACGCGCTTCTGGACTTGCGTTCAGATCGACGATGATAGCTTTCAGCGCTGCACGCTTGGTGGCGTACTTGGCAACGGTGAGCTGACGCTTCAGCTCACGGTTTTTCATGCTCTTCTTGGCCATTTTCCTACTCCAATCAGTTGCGGAACGGGAATTTGAAAGCACGCAGCAGAGCGCGGCCTTCATCATCGTTCTTGGCAGTGGTGGTCAGGGTAATGTCCAGACCGCGGAGAGCATCGATCTTGTCGTAGTCGATTTCCGGGAAGATGATCTGCTCTTTCACGCCCATGCTGTAGTTGCCACGACCATCGAAGGACTTGGCATTCAGGCCGCGGAAGTCGCGAACCCGAGGCAGGGAGATCGACAGCAGACGATCCAGGAACTCGTACATACGCTCACGGCGCAGGGTCACTTTGACGCCGATCGGCCAACCTTCACGGACTTTGAAGCCAGCGATGGATTTCCGAGCGTAGGTCACAACGACTTTCTGGCCGGTGATCTTTTCCAGGTCAGCAACAGCGTGCTCGATGACTTTTTTGTCGCCGATCGCTTCGCCCAGACCCATGTTCAGGGTGATTTTGGTAACGCGCGGAACTTCCATCACGTTCGAAAGCTTAAGTTCATCCTTAAGTTTCGGAGCGATTTCCTTCCGGTAAATCTCTTGTAGTCGTGCCATGGTCTTCTACCTAGCAGTGTTCAAGCATCAACCGCTTTTTGGGTCGACTTGAAGACACGAATTTTTTTGCCGTCTTCTACTTTGAAACCAACGCGGTCAGCCTTGTTGGTTTCGCCGTTGAAAATGGCGACGTTGGAAGCGTGCAGTGGCGCTTCTTTCTCGACGATACCGCCCTGTACGCCCGACATCGGGTTAGGCTTGGTATGACGCTTGACCAGGTTCAGACCACCAACAACCAGACGGTTATCAGCGAGAACCTTAAGCACCTTACCGCGCTTACCCTTGTCTTTGCCGGCGATCACGATGATCTCGTCGTCACGACGAATCTTTTGCATGTCGGATCTCCTTACAGCACTTCTGGGGCGAGCGAGACGATCTTCATGAACTTCTCAGTACGAAGTTCACGGGTCACTGGCCCAAAGATACGGGTGCCGATCGGCTCTTGCTTGTTGTTCAACAGAACAGCAGCGTTGCCATCAAAGCGGATGATGGAGCCGTCAGCACGACGGACACCATGGCGAGTGCGGACTACAACAGCAGTCATCACTTGACCTTTCTTCACCTTACCGCGAGGAATTGCTTCCTTGACGGTAACTTTGATGATGTCACCGATACCAGCGTAACGACGATGGGAGCCACCCAGCACCTTGATGCACATAACGCGGCGAGCGCCGCTGTTATCGGCCACATCGAGCATGGATTGAGTCTGAATCATATAATTTCTCCGACCCTTAGCCCTTAGACTTCCACAGCGCGTTCGAGAACATCAACCAGAGCCCAAGACTTGGTCTTGGCCATCGGACGAGTTTCACGAATAGTGACTTTGTCGCCGATGTGGCACTGGTTGGTTTCGTCGTGCGCGTGCAGCTTAGTCGAACGCTTAACGTATTTACCGTAGATAGGGTGCTTAACGCGACGCTCGATCAGAACGGTGATGGTCTTGTCCATCTTGTCGCTGACAACACGGCCAGTCAGCGTACGGACAGTTTTTTCGGCTTCAGCCATGATTACTTACCTGCCTGCTGGTTGAGCACAGTCTTCACGCGAGCGATGTCACGTTTAACTTGCGAGAGCAGATGAGACTGCCCCAACTGGCCAGTTGCCTTCTGCATACGCAGATTGAACTGGTCGCGCAGCAGGCCGAGCAGTTGCTCGTTCAGCTGCTGTGCGGATTTTTCACGAAGTTCATTCGCTTTCATCACATCACCGTCCGTTTAACAAAGGAGGTGGCGAGCGGCAGCTTTGCAGCAGCCAGGGCGAAAGCCTCACGCGCCAGCTCTTCAGAAACACCCTCGATTTCATACAGGACTTTGCCTGGCTGAATCTGGGCAACCCAGTATTCGACGTTACCCTTACCTTTACCCATCCGAACTTCGAGTGGCTTCTTGGAAATAGGCTTGTCCGGGAACACACGGATCCAGATCTTGCCGCCACGTTTTACGTGACGGGTCAGAGCGCGTCGCGCTGACTCGATCTGACGAGCGGTGAGACGACCACGAGCAACAGACTTCAGCGCGAACTCGCCGAAGCTGACTTTGCTACCGCGCAATGCCAGACCACGGTTGTGGCCGGTCATTTGCTTGCGGAACTTCGTACGCTTTGGTTGCAACATTTGGCGTACCCCTTACTTAGCAGCTTTTTTACGAGGCGCTGGTGCTTGTGGCTTCAGCTCTTCTTGGCGACCACCAATTACTTCGCCTTTGAAGATCCAAACCTTCACACCGATCACACCGTAAGTGGTGTGAGCTTCGTAGGTGGCATAGTCGATATCGGCACGCAGGGTGTGCAGTGGCACACGACCTTCGCGATACCATTCAGTACGTGCGATTTCAGCACCGCCGAGACGACCGCTCACTTGGATTTTGATGCCTTTGGCACCAATGCGCATGGCGTTCTGTACTGCGCGCTTCATAGCGCGACGGAACATTACACGACGCTCCAGCTGCTGAGCTACGCTCTGGGCAACCAGCATACCGTCGAGCTCCGGCTTGCGGATCTCTTCGATATTGATGTGCACAGGCACACCCATTTGCTTGGTCAGGTCCTGACGCAGTTTCTCAACATCTTCACCTTTCTTGCCGATCACGATGCCGGGACGAGCGGTGTGGATGGTGATGCGTGCAGTTTGAGCCGGACGATGGATATCGATACGGCTTACGGACGCGCTTTTTAGTTTGTCTTGGAGGTACTCACGCACATTCAGATCTGCGAGCAAATAGTCCGCATAAGTCCGACCGTCTGCGTACCAGACGGAGGTGTGCTCCTTGACGATTCCCAGGCGAATGCCAATGGGATGTACTTTCTGACCCATCTCTTCGACTCCGTTACTTGTCAGCAACCTTGACAGTGATATGGCAAGACCGCTTGACGATGCGATCAGCACGGCCTTTGGCACGTGGCATGATGCGCTTCAGCGAACGCCCTTCGTTGACGAAAACGGTGGAGACCTTCAGGTCATCAACGTCTGCGCCTTCGTTATGCTCGGCGTTGGCTACGGCCGACTCCAGCACTTTCTTCATGATCTCGGCGGCTTTCTTACTGCTGAAAGCCAACAGGTTGAGCGCTTCGCCCACCTTCTTCCCGCGGATCTGGTCGGCGACCAAGCGGGCTTTCTGGGCGGAGATTCGAGCGCCCGACAACTTAGCGGCTACTTCCATCGTTCCTTACCCCTTAACGCTTGGCTTTCTTGTCAGCCACGTGCCCGCGATATGTACGGGTACCGGCGAACTCGCCCAGTTTGTGGCCGACCATGTCTTCGTTCACGAGAACTGGAACATGTTGACGACCGTTATGCACAGCAATGGTCAGACCGACCATTTGTGGCAGGATCATGGAACGGCGCGACCAGGTCTTAACTGGTTTGCGATCGTTCTTTTCCGCCGCCACTTCGATCTTCTTCAGTAGGTGAAGATCAATAAAAGGACCTTTTTTCAGAGAACGTGGCACTGTCGTATCCCTCTATTTACTTGCGACGACGGACGATCATTTTGTCGGTACGCTTATTACCACGAGTCTTCGCGCCCTTAGTCGGGAAGCCCCATGGCGATACCGGATGACGACCACCAGAGGTACGACCTTCACCACCACCATGTGGGTGGTCAACCGGGTTCATGGCAACACCACGAACGGTTGGGCGAACGCCACGCCAGCGTTTGGCACCAGCTTTACCCAGCGAACGCAGGCTGTGCTCGGAGTTCGAGACCTCGCCCAGGGTCGCACGGCATTCAGCCAGGACTTTACGCATCTCACCAGAACGCAGACGCAGGGTCACATAGACACCTTCACGAGCGATCAGCTGAGCCGAAGCACCAGCGGAACGAGCGATTTGCGCGCCTTTACCTGGCTTCAGTTCGATGCCGTGTACGGTGCTACCAACTGGAATGTTACGCAGTTGCAGAGCGTTGCCCGGCTTGATCGGTGCCAGAGCACCTGCGATCAGCTGGTCGCCAGCGCTCACGCCTTTAGGGGCGATGATGTAGCGACGCTCGCCGTCTGCGTACAGCAGCAAAGCGATGTGAGCAGTACGGTTTGGATCGTATTCGATACGCTCGACAGTGGCAGCGATGCCATCTTTGTCGTTGCGACGGAAGTCGACCAGACGATAGTGCTGCTTATGACCACCACCAACGTGACGAGTGGTAATACGGCCATTGTTGTTACGACCACCAGACTTCGATTTCTTCTCGAGCAGCGGTGCGTGAGGAGCGCCTTTATGCAGCTCCTGATTGACCACCTTGACCACAAAACGGCGGCCAGGGGAAGTCGGTTTGCATTTAACGATTGCCATGATGCACCCCTTCCTTACTCAGCACTGCTGCTGAAATCGAGATCTTGGCCTGGCTGAAGGGAGATAACTGCCTTCTTCCAGTCATTACGCTTGCCCAGACCGCGAGCGGTACGCTTGCTCTTACCCAGAACATTCAGGGTAGTAACGCGCTCCACTTTCACGCTGAACAGGCTTTCGACGGCCTTCTTGATTTCCAGCTTGGTTGCATCAGTAGCAACCTTGAAAACGAACTGGCCTTTCTTGTCTGCCAGAACCGTAGCCTTCTCGGAAACGTGCGGGCCAAGCAGAACTTTAAATACGCGTTCCTGGTTCATCCCAGCAGCTCCTCGAATTTCTTCACGGCCGACACAGTGATCAACACTTTGTCGTATGCGATCAGACTAACTGGATCGGAACCTTGCACGTCACGTACATCAACGTGTGGCAGGTTACGAGCAGCCAGGTACAGGTTCTGATCAACAGCGTCAGACACGATCAGAACGTCGGTCAGACTCATGTTGTTCAGTTTGCCCAGCAGATCTTTGGTTTTCGGAGTTTCAACAGCGAAATCCTGAACCACGACCAGACGATCAGTACGCACCAGCTCAGCAAGGATGGAACGCATTGCTGCGCGATACATCTTCTTGTTCAGCTTCTGGGAGTGATCCTGTGGACGAGCTGCGAAAGTGGTACCGCCGCCACGCCAGATTGGGCTACGGATAGTACCGGCACGAGCACGGCCAGTACCTTTCTGACGCCACGGGCGCTTGCCGCCACCGGAAACGTCGGAACGGGTCTTTTGCTGCTTGCTACCTTGACGGCCGCCGGCCATGTAGGCCACGACTGCTTGGTGAACCAGCGTCTCGTTGAATTCGCCGCCAAATGTCAGTTCGGAAACTTCGATCGCTTGAGCGTCATTTACATTTAATTGCATGTCAGCTTCCCCTTAACCGCGAGCCTTGGCCGCCGGACGTACAACCAGGTTGCCGCCAGTAGCGCCAGGAACAGCACCCTTGACCAACAACAGATTGCGTTCAGCGTCGACGCGCACTACTTCCAGGGACTGCACGGTCACGCGCTCAGCGCCCATATGACCGGACATTTTTTTGCCCTTGAATACACGACCAGGAGTCTGGCACTGGCCAATAGAGCCCGGGACGCGGTGGGAAACGGAGTTACCGTGGGTGTTATCTTGACCGCGGAAATTCCAACGCTTGATGGTACCGGCGAAGCCTTTACCTTTCGACTGACCGGTAACATCTACCAGTTGGCCAGCTGCGAAGATTTCTGCATTGATCAGATCGCCAGCTTGGTACTCGCCTTCTTCAAGACGGAATTCCCAAACGCCACGACCGGCAGCAACGTTCGCTTTAGCGAAGTGACCTGCTTGAGCAGCAGTCACGCGCGAAGCACGACGCTCACCTACAGTGACTTGCACTGCACGATAGCCATCGGTTTCTTCAGTTTTGAACTGGGTGACGCGATTCGGCTCGATCTCAATGACCGTGACCGGAATGGAGACACCTTCTTCGGTGAAAATACGGGTCATACCGCATTTACGACCGACTACACCAATAGTCATGTTGTAAACCTCATGAGTGTACGGGGCTTTCACCCGCTATGGCCGCCCATTTCAGAGCGTTACACGACTAAGACCGAGTCTTAGCCGAGGCTGATCTGCACTTCCACACCTGCCGCAAGATCAAGCTTCATAAGTGCATCAACGGTTTTATCCGTTGGCTGGACGATGTCCAGTACGCGCTTATGAGTACGGATCTCGTACTGGTCACGCGCGTCCTTGTTGACGTGCGGGGAGACCAGAACGGTGAACCGCTCTTTACGGGTAGGCAGTGGAATAGGACCACGCACTTGAGCACCAGTACGTTTCGCGGTTTCCACGATTTCCTGGGTGGATTGGTCGATCAGGCGATGGTCGAAAGCCTTCAACCTGATACGGATTTGCTGATTTTGCATTGGATTTCAGACTCCAGGCTGCTATTCCCACCGGGCGCAATACGCCCGTTAAAAGGAGGCGCAATTCTATAGACGGTCCCACAGAGTGTCAACCCAATAAAAAAGCCCCCGCAAGCGGGGGCTTTTTCATGAGTCGTCGATTACTCGATGACTTTAGCTACGACGCCAGCGCCGACGGTACGACCGCCTTCACGGATAGCGAAACGCAGACCATCTTCCATCGCGATGGTTTTGATCAGAGTGACAGTCATCTGGATGTTGTCACCTGGCATTACCATTTCAACGCCTTCTGGCAGCTCGCAGTTACCAGTCACGTCAGTAGTACGGAAGTAGAACTGTGGACGGTAGCCTTTGAAGAACGGAGTATGACGGCCGCCTTCTTCTTTGCTCAGAACGTACACTTCAGCGGCAAACTTGGTGTGCGGCTTAACGGTACCTGGCTTAACCAGAACCTGGCCACGCTCAACGTCGTCACGCTTGGTGCCACGCAGCAGAACGCCGCAGTTCTCGCCAGCACGACCTTCGTCGAGCAGCTTGCGGAACATTTCAACGCCGGTGCAGGTGGTTTTCTGAGTTTCGCGCAGACCAACGATCTCAACTTCTTCCTGGATGCGAACGATACCACGCTCAACACGACCAGTTACCACGGTGCCACGACCGGAGATCGAGAACACGTCTTCGATAGGCATCAGGAACGGCTTGTCGATAGCACGCTCTGGCTCTGGGATGTAGGTATCCAGAGTTTCTACCAGCTTCTTAACAGCGGTAGTGCCCATTTCGTTGTCGTCTTGGCCGTTCAGAGCCATCAGAGCCGAACCGATGATGATTGGAGTGTCATCACCTGGGAAGTCGTAAGTGCTCAGCAGATCGCGCACTTCCATCTCAACCAGCTCCAGCAGCTCAGCGTCGTCAACCATGTCAGCCTTGTTCAGGAAGACAACGATGTACGGAACGCCTACCTGACGGGACAGCAGGATGTGCTCACGAGTTTGTGGCATCGGACCATCGGCAGCCGAGCAAACCAGGATCGCGCCGTCCATCTGGGCAGCACCAGTGATCATGTTTTTGACGTAGTCGGCGTGACCTGGGCAGTCAACGTGCGCGTAGTGACGAATGTTCGAGTCGTACTCTACGTGCGCGGTGTTGATGGTGATACCACGAGCTTTTTCTTCTGGGGCGCTGTCGATCTTGTCGAAGTCAACACGAGCCGAACCGAAAACCTCGGAGCA
>NZ_JAQZAB010000091.1:0-2930 GCF_028640915.1 Pseudomonas sp. B3G-3
CCCTCGACCATCGAGCGCCTGGCCCAGTCCTGGGTGCAGTTGCTGCAGGGCATTGTCCAGCAACCCCGGCAACGCCTGGGGGATCTGCCCCTGCTGGCGACGGCGGAGCAGAACAAGCTGCTGCATGAGTGGGCTCCGGCTTCGGTCGAGTTGCCGAGCGAGCACGGTGTGCATCAACTGGTCGAGGCCCAGGCGCGGAAAACCCCTGAAGCCAAGGCCCTGCTGTTTGCCGGGCAAAGCCTGAATTACCTGGACCTCAATGCCCGGGCCAACCGCCTGGCGCACAAGTTGATCGAACTGGGGGTAGGGCCTGAGGTTCGTGTCGGCGTGGCCATGCAGCGCACCCCGGAGATGGTCGTGGCGCTGTTGGCGGTGCTCAAGGCCGGTGGCGCCTATGTGCCGCTGGACCCGGATTATCCACAGGATCGCCTGGCCCATATGCTGCGCGACAGCCAGGCGCAGATCCTGCTGACCGAAAGTGCGTTGCTGTCGCTGCTGCCGGCTATTGAGTCCCTGCAAACCCTGCAACTGGATGCGCAACCGGGCTGGCTGGACGGCTATTCGCCGGAGAACCCGGCGCCGCGAGCGACCGCGGACAACCTGGCCTATGTGATCTACACCTCGGGTTCCACCGGCTTGCCTAAAGGCGTGGCGATTGCCCATCGCAACGTGCTGGCGCTGATCGACTGGTCGAGCCGGGTGTACAGCGCCGATGACCTGCAAGGGGTGCTGGCCTCGACCTCGATCTGCTTCGACCTGTCGGTGTGGGAGCTGTTCGTCACCCTGTCCAGCGGCGGTTTTATCGTCCTGGCGCGCAACGCCCTGGAGTTGCCGGAGCTGGTGGACCGCGACCGGGTGCGGCTGATCAATACCGTGCCGTCGGCGATTGCCGCCTTGCAGCGCAGCGGGCAGATTCCGCCCGGTGTGCGGATCATCAACCTGGCGGGGGAACCACTGAAGCAGGCGCTGGTGGATAGCCTGTACCAGCAACCGGGCCTGCAACACGTCTACGACCTCTACGGTCCTTCGGAAGACACTACTTACTCCACTTACACCCGCCGCGAAGCGGGTGGCCAGGCCAATATCGGCCGGGCCATCAGCAATACCCAGAGCTATATCTTGAGTCCGGATTTGCAGCCGGTGCCGGTGAGCAGCGCCGGCGAGTTGTACCTGGCCGGCGCGGGGGTGACCCGCGGCTACCTGGCGCGTCCGGGGCTGACCGCCGAGAAGTTCGTGCCCAACCCGTTCTCCTGCGACGGTGGCCGGGTCTACCGCACCGGCGACCTGACCCGCTATCGCGCCGATGGGGTGATCGAGTACATCGGCCGTATCGACCATCAGGTGAAGGTCCGCGGTTTCCGTATCGAACTGGGTGAAATCGAAGCGCGGCTGGTGCAGCAGGCCGCGGTGCGCGAGGCTTTCGTCCTGGCCCAGGACGGCGACAACGGCCAGCAGCTGGTGGCCTATATCGTGCCGAGCGAAACCACCGAGGCCGTCGAGGCCCAGGCCGCGCTCCGGGAAAACATCAAGGCGGCCCTGAAAGCGCATCTGCCGGACTACATGGTGCCGACCTACCTGCTGTTCCTCGACGCGTTGCCGCTGACGCCGAACGGCAAGCTCGACCGCAAGGCCCTGCCCAAGGTCGACGCGCAGCAGATGCAGCAAGTCTATGTGGCGCCGCAAAGCGAACTGGAGCAGCAGATCGCGGCGATCTGGGCCGATGTGCTGAAACTGGACCGGGTGGGCCTGAGCGACAACTTCTTCGAATTGGGCGGCCATTCCCTGCTGGTGGCCCAGGTCGTGACCCGGGTCAAGCAGCAGTTTGGCGTGGATATTCCGATCAGGTCGCTGTTCGGCGCGGAGAGCCTGTCGGCCTTTGTCGAGAAGGTTCAGGCCCTGCGGGAAACGACCTCTTCACTGCAGGATGAATTGGCTAAATCTTTGGAGGCCCTCAAACGTTTATCTCCTGATGATCTTGAAAAAATAATTTCTTAGGAGAGGTAGTACATGCAAGCTTTAATCGACTCGGTAGGCACGCTTTCTGCCAAAGAAAGAAAAGCCCTGGCGATTTTGCTTAAAGAAAAGGGCATCAACCTTTTTGGTATCGCTCCTATCTGCAGCCGCGGCGCCGATGAGGCGCCGGTTCTCTCCTATACCCAGGAAAGCCAGTGGTTCCTCTGGCAACTGGAGCCCGACAGCAGCGCCTACCACATCACCACGGCGTTGCGCTTGACCGGAGAGCTGGACCTCGACGCGCTGCGCCATGGGTTCGATAGCCTGATTGCCCGGCATGAAACCCTGCGTACTACCTTTTGCGAAGAAGACGGCATCGCGGTGCAGGTGGTTCATCCACCGGCGCCGCTGCACATCGAGGTCATCGATCTGCAAGCCGGCGGCCTGTCCTATGAGGAACAGCTCAATGCCCTGACCGACAGCAAGCGCCAGCCCCCCTTCGACCTGCGCAGCGGTCCGCTGCTGCGGGCCAGCCTGTTGCGAGTGGCGGCGGACGAACATGTGCTGGTGCTGACCCAGCACCATATCGTCTCCGATGGTTGGTCGATGGGGGTGATGGTCGACGAGTTGATCCAGCTCTACGCCGGCTACCGCCAGGGACGCAGGGTCAGCCTGCCGGACCTGCCGATCCAATACGCCGACTATGCCAACTGGCAACGGCAGTGGATGGACGCCGGCGAACGTGAACGGCAGCTGGGCTACTGGTTGCAGCAACTGGGCGGGGAGCAGCCGCTGCTGATGCTGCCCCTGGACCATGCGCGCCCGGCGATCCAGAGCTATCGCGGCGCGCTGTTCGACATCCCGCTGGGGGACGAACTGCGGGTCGCCCTCAAGCAACTGGCGCAGCGCGAAGGGGCGACCCTGTTCATGCTGTTGCTGGCCTCGTTCCAGGTGCTGCTGCACCGCTACAGCGGCCA
>NZ_JAQZAB010000092.1:0-2857 GCF_028640915.1 Pseudomonas sp. B3G-3
GCACCTCGCTGACCTCCGAGCAGGTCGCGGCCCTGACCCACGACATCGTCTGGCTCGAATCGCATCAGGTGAATGGCGAGAACGTGCTGGTGCCGGTGCTGTACATGGCCCACGCCAACAACCGCCTGGCCGCCAACGGCGCGCTGATCGCCGGGCAGGACATCAGCCTGATCGCCGGCAAGGACCTG
Source organism: Pseudomonas sp. B3G-3 (assembly GCF_028640915.1). Lineage (NCBI taxonomy): Bacteria > Pseudomonadati > Pseudomonadota > Gammaproteobacteria > Pseudomonadales > Pseudomonadaceae > Pseudomonas > Pseudomonas sp. B3G-3. The sequence continues at coordinate 189 of NZ_JAQZAB010000092.1, forward strand.
CTCAACGCCGGCACCCTGCGCGCCACCAACAACCTCTCGGCCAAGGCCGGCAACGACCTGGTCAACAGCGGGCTGATCGAAGCCGGCAATCGCCTGGACCTGCTGGCGGGCAACAACCTGGTGAACAAGGCGGGCGGTATCATCGCCGGTCGCGATGTGAACCTGAGCGCGCTCAACGGCGACCTGATCAATGAACGCACGGTCACCAGCCACCAGAACAGCGGCGGCGATCTGCAACAGCGGCGTGACTTCCTCGACAGCGCCGCGCGTATCGAAGCCGCCAACGACCTGACGCTCAAGGCCGGTCGTGACTTCAACAACGCCGCTGGCGTGCTGCAAGCCGCGCGCGACACCACCATCAACGCCGGCCGGGATGCCAACCTTACCGCTGTCGAACAGCAGGACAACGAGACTCGGACCAACTCCCTGCACACCAGCACCAGCCAGCACGGCTCGGTGCTCACCAGCGGTCGCGACCTGACAATCAACAGCGGCCGCGATCTGTCGGCCATCGCCAGCCAGATCGACGCCAAACGCAACCTCGCCATGGCCGCCACCGGCAACCTGACCCTGGCCTCGGCGGCGGACGAGCAGCACTCGTACTCCAGTTCCAAGAAGTACAAGGGCCAGTCCGACAAGGTCAGCCAGGTCTCCACGGCGGTGACCGCGGGTGGCAGCGTGGCCCTCAGTGCCGGCAAGGATCTGGAGCTGATTGCCAGCCGGGTGAGTGCGGGGGATGAGGCGTATCTGGTGGCCGGCGGCAACCTGGCGCTGGAGTCCGCGGAAGACAGCAACTACAGCTTCTACAGCAAGACCAAGAAGAGTTCGTCGGGCAAGAAGAGTCGTCTCGACGAAACCGCCAGCACCACCAACATCGCCAGTTCTGTCACCTCGGGCAATAACAGCGTGTTGATCGCTGGCAACGACTTGCTGGTCAAAGGCAGCGAAGTCGCGGCAGACAAAGGCGCTGCCCGGCTGACGGCGGGTAATGACGTGCAAATCCTGGCCGTCAGCGACTCCAACAGCGCGCGCCACGAGAGCAGTAAAAGCAAAAGCAGCTGGGGCGGCCTGAAGGCCAGCAAGGTCCAGGACAAACTGGCGGAAACCCAGACCAAGGCGGTCGGCAGCATCATTTCCGGCAACACCGTGGACGTGGTTGCCAAGCACGATGCCACCGTCACCGGTTCCGCGCTGGTCAGCACCAAAGACCTGAGCGTACAGGCCGGCAATGACCTGACCATCGACGCGGCTGAAAACACCTTCACCCGCAGCGAGCTGCACAAGCAGAAAAACCGCGACCTGATGGGCGTACTCACCGCCAACAACCTGGGCGTGGACGACATCACCGGCAACCAGCACTTGTCGATCAGCAGCAGTAACCACACCGGCAAGGCGGCGCAAACCACCTTGACCGGCAGTACCGTGGGTTCGAGCGAAGGCAGTGTGAAGCTTGAGGCGGGGCGTGAGTTGAAGGTGGTGGCCAGTGATTTGGTCAGTACCAAGGATATGAGTCTTACCGGTTCCAATGTGACCATCGCCGCGGGTCTGGAAACAGCCACGCAAAGCAGCACCGACAGCTCGAAGAGCCTGGCGGTCGGTCGTGTCGTGGGTGGCATGGTAGTCGATACGGTCAAGAGCATTCGCAATGACATCCGTGCGGCCAAGGATGCCGATGATAGCCGCCTGAAGGCGGTCAAGAGTGCTCAGGCATTGCTCTCTGCCTATAACGCGGTCGACAGCTTCAGCGCCGATGCAGCGAATCAATCCCAAGGCAAGCCAGCCAACAGCAGTGGTTCGCTTATCAAGATTGGGACTGAGTTGGGTTCGACCCGAAGCAAAAGTACCAGCGAATACAGCAGTGAAACGGCCAAGCAATCGAGCTTGACCAGTGGTGCGGGTCTGGTCATTTCGGCGGTAGGGGACGCGCCGGGTACCCGGGGCGATATTCATGTCGTGGGTAGTAGCCTCAAGGCAAAAGACACGCTGTTGATGGCGAAAAACGACATCACTCTGGAAAGCGCGCAGGACCGTGCGCAATGGGATAACCAGAATCGCAACAGCAAGACCAGTATCGGCGCCAGCTTCAATATTGGTGACCAGAACGGCTTCACCCTCGATCTCGGGGCGCAGATGGCAAAAGGCATGGGCACGGGCCACTCGGTCACCCAGGTCAACAGCACGGTGGATACTGGCCTGCTCATGCTGAAAAGCGGTCAGGACACCACCTTGGCGGGGGCGCAGGTACGAGCCGATACCATCAAGGCGGAGGTAGGCGGCAACCTCAATATTGCCTCCCGGCAGGATGAAGCCGATCAGAAAAACCGGCAGACCAGTGGCGGTTTCGGCGCCAGCATCTGTGTTCCGCCGTTCTGCTACGGCTCCATGGTCAGCGCCAGCGGCAATATCGCTGGTAGCAAGATGGACAGCAATTACCAGGCGGTGACTGACCAGACCGGGCTGTATGTAGGTAAAGGGGGATACGACATTTATGTCGGGGCCAATACCCAGCTGCAAGGCGCGGTGATTGCCAGTGAAGCCAGTGCCGACAAGAACCATCTCGACACCGGTCGCCTGATCGTCAGCGACATCAAGAACACCAGCGACATCAAAAGCCAGTCGGCCAGCCTGAGTGCTTCTTACACCAGCACCAAATGGGACAAACCGGGACA
>NZ_JAQZAB010000093.1:0-10995 GCF_028640915.1 Pseudomonas sp. B3G-3
CTCTTCTTGGTCTTGCTGTAGAAGCTGTAGTTGCTGTCTTCCGCGGACTCCAGCGCCAGGTTGCCGCCGGCCACCAGATACGCCTCATCCCCCGCACTCACCCGGCTGGCAATCAGCTCCAGATCCTTGCCGGCACTGAGGGCCACGCTGCCACCCGCGGTCACCGCCGTGGAGACCTGGCTGACCTTGTCGGACTGGCCCTTGTACTTCTTGGAACTGGAGTACGAGTGCTGCTCGTCCGCCGCCGAGGCCAGGGTCAGGTTGCCGGTGGCGGCCATGGCGAGGTTGCGTTTGGCGTCGATCTGGCTGGCGATGGCCGACAGATCGCGGCCGCTGTTGATTGTCAGGTCGCGACCGCTGGTGAGCACCGAGCCGTGCTGGCTGGTGCTGGTGTGCAGGGAGTTGGTCCGAGTCTCGTTGTCCTGCTGTTCGACAGCGGTAAGGTTGGCATCCCGGCCGGCGTTGATGGTGGTGTCGCGCGCGGCTTGCAGCACGCCAGCGGCGTTGTTGAAGTCACGACCGGCCTTGAGCGTCAGGTCGTTGGCGGCTTCGATACGCGCGGCGCTGTCGAGGAAGTCACGCCGCTGTTGCAGATCGCCGCCGCTGTTCTGGTGGCTGGTGACCGTGCGTTCATTGATCAGGTCGCCGTTGAGCGCGCTCAGGTTCACATCGCGACCGGCGATGATACCGCCCGCCTTGTTCACCAGGTTGTTGCCCGCCAGCAGGTCCAGGCGATTGCCGGCTTCGATCAGCCCGCTGTTGACCAGGTCGTTGCCGGCCTTGGCCGAGAGGTTGTTGGTGGCGCGCAGGGTGCCGGCGTTGAGCAGGTCCTTGCCGGCGATCAGGCTGATGTCCTGCCCGGCGATCAGCGCGCCGTTGGCGGCCAGGCGGTTGTTGGCGTGGGCCATGTACAGCACCGGCACCAGCACGTTCTCGCCATTCACCTGATGCGATTCGAGCCAGACGATGTCGTGGGTCAGGGCCGCGACCTGCTCGGAGGTCAGCGAGGTGCCGATCGCCAGGTTGAGCTGCTGCTTGCTCTGCAGCGCGTTATCCATCAGGTACTTGAACAGTTTCTCGTCGGAGTTCTGGCCGTCGATGAAACGTTGGCCGGTGCGGGCGACCACCGCCTGCTGGATCAGCCGTTGTTCGTAGAAACCGTCGCCCAGGCGCTTCCAGCTGTTGTCGGGGTTGTAACCCAGGTTCGACAGCAGGTAGTCCGAGCTCATGAACTGTTTCTGGTTGGTCAGCACCGGGTTGGTTTCAACCAGGTATTTGTGCGCTTGAGGGGGATTGTCGAGCGTCGGGATGCCCTGGACCCGCACAATGCTGCCTTGCACCTGTTGCGCCGGGGTACGGCTGTACACCGGCCCCTGAGTAGCCGTTCCACTGTCTGTCGGGGTCGTGACGCTAATCGTCGGCAGACTGGCATCGACGCCAGGCTGCACCGCGCCAACCTGCGCCAGCTTGCGCTCAGTCGCCGCCACCGGGGCCACCGAATCGACCTGGAGCGCCCGCGCCTGACTCTGGGCCTGGCTCTGCTCGCGCTCGGCGAATCTCAGGCTGATGCTGCCCATGCTCCAGTCCATCGGTGCCGGGTTGCGCTGGGTCGCCGCGGTGTCGCCGGCTCCTTCGCTGCTCAGGCGGAACAGGCCGTGTTGCCCGACCGGCAACGTGAAGCCTGGCAGGGCCAAGGGGTTGACCTGCTGCTTGGCCAGGTCCGGCGGCAATTGCGAGTTGATATAGATCGGCGTCGAATACTGACTGCCCGCCGAGGTGTCGCCGGTCTTCTTGCCACCACCGACATAGGCGTAATAACCACGTACCACGCCGTTGTCGATCTTCTCCGAGGCGTTGAGCTGGACGCTGGCGCCGGACTGGATAATGGCGTCGAAGTGCTTGCCGTCGCTGCTGTCCAGGGTCTTGGTACCGCCACCGGCCAGTTTTCGGGTACCGGTCATCAGGGCGTTGAACCGCGCCAGGTCGGCTTCGAAGGTACTGGAGGGCTTTGCGCCATTTTTGGCATTGAAGTCAGCCACCGCGGCGACCGCGCCCTGGTACTCATCCACGTGGTTGTATTTGATGGTGGTGGTTTCAATGTCCTGAGGCACCACCCCCTGGTTCTTGATGCTGACGGCATTGATCGCCAGGTTGCCGGAGGAAGCGATAACACTGCTTTCGTTGCTCAGCTCCTGGGCACCGATGTTCAGCTGCCCGCCGCTGGAGATACTGGAGGCCGCCGTACTGGCGGTCACCTGCAGGCGATCACGCTCGGTGAGCTGCCAGACCGCATTGCGCCGATTGCCATGTTTCTTGACATGGCATACGCCAAAGGGGCCGCATGGCAGTTCGACGATGCTGGCGTAGTACTTCTCGTGTTCCGAGTAGGTGAGGATGTCCATGACGTTCTTCACGGTCATGGCGCGAATGGTCATGTTGCCCAGGCTTTCGATCGTGCCGGAGCGGTTTTCCAGCAGGCTCGACTGGGCCTGCCCGGCATTGGCGGCCACCAGCAGGCTGCCCATGCTGTAAACGTCGGCATAGCGATTGCTGAAGCTGTTGCCCAGCAACTGCATGTCGCCGCCGCTGAAGATCGAGCTGTGTTCGGCATCGCTGACACCGGAATTGAGCAGCGTCCCGAAATTGAGGGTCAGCGCCCCGGCGCTGCCGAGGGAGCCATAGTTATTGATCGCCCCGGCATTGACCGTCAGCCCCTGGGTGGAGCTCAGGCGTCCGCGATTGGTGAGCACCCCGCCGACATTGATCCGGGTGTTGCCACCACCGGCGATAGTCGCGGAGCCTGGCAGGTCGAGCTGGGCGGCGCCGAAGCTCATGTCGCCCAGGCTGGTCAATCGGCCGTTGCCACCGTAGGCACCGGACAGTTGCAGGCTCAGGCTGCCGTCACTGGCGATCAGGCCATCGTTGGTCCAGTTGCCGCCACCGCCTTCGAAGCTGTCGGAGGCCAGCAGTTGGCCGCTGGCACTCTGGTAGAAGTTGTTGACATTGACCTTCAGACGCCCGGCCTGGATGACGCTGGTGTTGCTCCACGAATCGGCCGCGAGGGTCAGCCCCCCTTGGGTGACCAGGGTGCCGCCCGCCCCGCTGACGTTGGCCATCGAGATATCGAATTGCCCTTTGCCGGAGTGCAGCAGGGTACCGCCGGCATTCTGCAAGCTCGTCGCGTTGAGGCCCAGGTCGGTACTGGCCACTTCGATGCGGCCGTTACGGTTGTCCAGCAAGCCGCCGATCTGGAACAGGCTCTTGCCGCCGCTCCCGGCGGCCCGTAGCTGACCCTGAGCGTTGTCGATACTGGCCGCACGAATAAGCAGCGAGGTGTCACTCTCGATAACCCCCAAACGGTTATTCAATGCACCGCTCAAGCCGAGATCGATGCCTTGACCGGCGACCTGCCCGCCTTTGTCGCCGCCGTTGTCGAACGTAGTCGCAGTGACGCCAAGCTGGCCGCTGGCGTAAAGCCCGCCATTGCGGTTATCGAAGCCGGCGGTGTTGACGATGACATCGCCCTGGCGCGCGGCAATGCGGCCCCCGTTGTTGTTCAGCCCGGCCAAGGCACGCAGGTTCAAGCGCTGGGCTTCGATCACGCCACGCTGGCGTTGGTCGTTCAGGTCATAACCGTTGAGCAGCACGCCACTGATGTGGGTTTCAAGCGCGCCCTTGAGGCTCGACAGCACCCCGCCACGGTTGTCGACGCTGGCCGCGGTAATACTGACCGCGCCGTCCTGACCTATGACTTTGCCGCCCTGGTTGTTGAAGTCGCCGCTGATGTTCAGCGTCAGGCCGTTCTGGCTTTGCACCGCGGCCTTGCTGTTATCGAGGCTGGCAGCCGTCAGCTCAAGACCCGCATCACGGCTGTAAATCAAACCGCCCTGAGCATTCTGGACAGCTCCCGCGACACCCAGCGTGGCTTGCTGATTGGCCGCCACGGTGCCGTGGTCACGGTTGTCCAGGCTGTCGGCATTGAAGGTCAACAGATCCTGGCCGATCAGTTTGCCGCCGCGGTTATCGACGTGGGCCGCGTGCTTGAGTAACAAGGCCCCGTCACTGCTGAGGGTACCCAGGGCGTTGTCCAGGTTACCCGCCACATCCAGGGTCAGGGCACCTTTTGTCGCCAGGCTGCCGCCACTGTTGTCCAGGCTGCCGGCGCGCAGATCGACCGATTGCAACGCACTGAGGTTGCCGGCCTTGTTGTTCAAGGTTGCCGCCTTGAGATCAAGCGTGGCACCGCTGTCGAGCAGACCGCCGCCCGCGTTATTCAGCAGGCCGGCGACCGTGAGCGTCTGGCCGCCGACACTGGAGACCACCCCTTCGCCGCTGTTGTCCAGGCTCGCGGCGCTCAGTTTGAGCGTGCCATTGCTGGCCAGGGCGCCGGCGCCGCTGTTCAGCAGGGCGCCGCTGACATCAACGGCCAGGTTGCCCTCCTTGCTGGAGAGCGTCCCGTGGTTGCGGTTGTCCAGGCTCCCCGCCTCGACGGTCAGGCCCTTGATCCCCGACACCAGGCCATTGGCATTCAGCAACTGGCCGGACACGACACCCAGTGCCGCCTCACTGATCAACTTGCCTTGGCTGTTATCCAGCGTGCGGCCCGTCAGCGTGAAGCCTTGACGACTGGACAATGTCCCCTGCTGGTTCTTCAGGTCCTGCAGTTGCTTGATGCTCAACAAGCCTTTGGCATTCAGCTTGCCGAGGCTGTTGTCGAGATCGCCATTGGCCAGGTCCAGGGTCACCGCGCCGTCGCCCAACAGGCGACCGCCACGCTGCGTCAGCCCCGTGACCTTGAGGTTCATGTCACCCTTGGCCGATACCTCGCCGGCATCGCTCGAGTCCAACTGGTGCGCGGTCAGCTCCAGCGCGCCTTTACTGTTGATCAGCCCGCTGTCCGTGTTGTTCAGCGCCTTGGCCGACAGGTTCAGCCAGTCACCGGCCAGAACGGAACCGTGACGGTTGTTCAAGTCACCGCTGGCGATGCTCAAGCCGTTGATGGCGTTGATCAGCCCCTGGTCCTGGTTGGTCAATGACCCCTGTACCGTCAGTTTCAGCCCGGAACGGCTGGTCAATGCGCCGGCGCTGTTATCCAGGCTGGCGGCCTCTACCTCCAGCGCCGAGGCACCGATCTTGCCCTTGATGGAGCTGAGCGCCTGTTCGACCCGCAGGGTCAATGCCTGGTTGCCGAGCAACTGGCCGCCGTCGTTGTTCAGGCTCTTGGCGTTGAGTTCGTAGGTCGCGTCGCTGGAGATTTCGCCGTTGCGGTTATCGACGTCACTGAGGTTTTTCAGCAGCAGCGCACCCGGTGCGTGAATGAAGCCGCCCTGGTTGTTCAGCCGCCCCCGATTCAGGTCCAGGCTCAGGCTGGTGTTGCTGAACAGACTGCCGCCCTGCTGTTCGAGGCTGCTGACCTTCGCGGTCAGTGCCTTGTCACTGCCGATGCGCCCGGCCGCGTTGGTCAGTTTTGCCGCCGTCAGGTCCAGGGTGTCGCCACTGTCGAGGCTGCCGGCCTGGCTGTTATCGAAGTCACCGGTGGTGACCTGTACCGCGCCCTTGCCGCTGATCACGCCTTTGTGGCTGTTGTCCAGGCTGGCGCTGCGCAACTGCACGCCGCCCTCGCTCACCAGCTTGCCGCCCACGTTGGTCAAGGCGCCACGAGCGCCGAGGTCCAGCGCAGCAGCGCTCATGAGACGACCGTCGCTGTTGTCCAGGGCTGCCGCAGCCACATCAAGGGTGCTCTGGCTATCGATCAGCCCTTGGTTGTTTTGCAGGTCGCCCTTGAGGGTGAGGTCCAGGCCTTGCTGGCTTTTGATTTTCCCACTGCGGTTATCGATACGCCCGCCCGTGATCGTCAGGTCGGCCAGCGCATTGATAAAGCCGGCAGCCTGGTTGATCACCTCATCGACCTTGAGCGTCAGCCTGTCATGGGCCTCGACCAGACCCTGGTCGCTGTTATCCAGCTGCTTGCCTGTCAAGCTCAGACCGGCCTGGGTAGAAAGCTCGCCGCCTCGGTTATCGAGCGTATCGACCTTGAGTTTCAGCGCTTTTGTCGCCCCTACCAGACCGCCTTGGCGGTTATCCAGGCTCGCCCCCGTCAGGTCCAGCGCGCCAGTGGCGATCAACTTGCCGCCCTGGTTGTTCAGGGTGCCGATGTGCGCGGTCACATCCTGTTTGCCGGAGATATCGGCAGCGCGGTTGTCCAGGCTGGCGGCGGTGAGCAGCAACGCGCCGTCGGCAACAACGGTGCCGCGCTGGTTAGCAAAAGCCGTATCGACCTTCAGGTCCAGGTCACCGGTGGTGCTGAGCAGGCCATCCGTGTTGTCCAGGCTGGCGCTGTGGCTGTCGATGGAACTGGCGCTGACCAGGCCCTTCACGTTGTTCAGGGCCTCGGCGATGCGCAGTGTCAGCCCCTGGTCACTGATCAGTTTGGCACCGTTGTTGTCCAGGCTTTGCGCTTTCAGGCTGAAAGCCCGGGCGCTGGAAATCTCACCCTTTTGGTTGTCGACACCCTTCAGGTTCTTGAGCAGCAGGGCTCCCGGCGAATGGATGTAGCCGCTCTGGTTATTGAGCTGTCCGTTGTTCAGGTCCAGGCTCAGGGCGGCCTCGCTGAACAGCTCCCCGTGTTGCTGATCGAGCCCGGTCACGCTGGCCGTGAGGTCCTGTGCGCTGCTGATGCTGCCATCGGCGTTATTGACCTGGGTGGCGATCAGGCCAAGTCTGCTTTCACTGCGCAGGCTTCCACCCTGGCTGTTGTTGAAGGTCGTCGCGGTGATTTGCGTGGCGTGCTTGCCGGACAGCAGGCCCTTCTGGCTGTTATCGAGAGGGCCACTGGCAACAGTCAGGCCCTTCTCGGACTTGATGGAGCCGCCCTGATTGAGCAGTTCGCCACGGCTGGTGATCGACAGGTCTTCCACGCTCTCGATACGGCCGGCGGTGTTCGTCAGTTTGCTGGTGCCCAGGGTCAAGGAGCGGTCGCTGTGGACCCGCCCGCGGGTGTTGTCGAGCCCACCGGCCAGGGTGATCTGCAGCCCGTTGTGGCTGTCGATCTCGCCATCGGTGTTATCCAGGCTCTGGCTGTTCAGCGTCGTGGTGCCCTTGCCCTGGATCAGCCCCTTGCTCTGATTGATAAGACGGGCAACCTTCAGCTGCAGATCGCCACCGACCAGGACTCTGCCGCCGTCACTGTTGTCGAGTTGCTGGCCGGCAATTTCAGTGGTGATTCCGCTGGACAGTTTTCCGGCGCGGTTGTCGATGCCCTGAACCTCGAGTTTCAGCGCTTTTGTCGCCGCGACCAGGCTGTTGTCACGGTTGTCGAGAACACTGCCGATCAGCGTCAGGTTGCCTTGCGCCACCAGGGTGCCGCCCTGCTGTTGGAGGGTGTCGACAGTCGCATGTACGTCGCCTTGGCTGGCGATCCGCCCCAAGGCGTTTTGCACGTTCTGGGCCTTCAGCGTCACCGGGCCAACGGCGCTGAGCAAGCCGCCGCGGTTGTCCAGGTGGGTACCGGTCAGGCCGATCCCTGCCTGGCTGGTGATCACGCCTTTGTCGCGATTGTCGAGTTGGCGCACATCGAGCTGCAGGTGCTTGTCGGCGCGTACCTTGCCCCCGCGGTTGTCCAGCAAAGCCGTGTCCAGGGTCAGGCGATCCTGGCCGGTCAGGCTGCCGCCACGGTTGTCGAGACTGCCAGCCTGCAGGTCCACCACACCCTTGGCGCCCAGGTCTCCTGCGCTCTGGTTATCGAACAGGCCCGCGATCCGCGTGGTCAGGCTGCCATCGCTGGCCAGGCTGCCGGCATGGCGGTTATCCAGGCTGGCGGCGCTGATGCTCACACGCTTGGCGGAACCCAGAACACCGCCCTGGTTGTTCAGGGCGCCGCTCAAACCGATGTTCAATGCCACGTCACCGCTGACCTGACCGTCGCTGTTGTCCAGGCTGTTGGCCGTCAGGGTGGTGATGCCGGCGCTGGAGACTTCGCCATCGTGGTTATTCAGATGGCCCAATGTGGCGCTGAGATTGCCGTCGCCGCTGATCAGGCCCCGGCCGTTGAGCACCTGACCGGCCTTGAGATCGATGCTGCCGCTGCTCAGCACCCGCCCCTTGCTCTGGTTATCCAGGGTCGCGGCGCTGACGTTGGCGCTCTGCCCGGCACTCAAGGTGCCGCCCTGGTTGCTCAGGGTTTGCACAGTGTTGACCGTCAGGTTACGGCTGGCGATCACGCTCTTGCCGCTGTTGTCGAGGTGCTGCGCGCTCAGGCTGACATCGCCATTGGCATTGCGGCTGTTGCCGGTTTCGATCCCGGCTTCGATGATGCCGCTGTTGCTCAGGCGGCCGCCGGCGCTCAGGCTGATGCTGTCGCGCGCAGTCAGGTTTTGTCGGTTATTCAGGTCGCCCTGGGTCCGCACATCGAGCGTGCTGCCGGCATGGACCGGACCTTGGGCCTCCAGACTGGCCGCCTTGACCTTGATCGCCGTATTGGCCGAGGCCTGGACCATGCTCAGGTGACCGTTGGCATCGAGCTGGATATCGCCGCCACTGGCGATCAGCTTGCCGTCGAGTTTTACCCCCACGCCCGCTTCAGTTCCCACCAGCTTGATCGCCCCGGCATACATCCCGCCCAGGGCCGAAGAGTCGATCGCCAGTTCCGGCTTGGCGCTGCCGTCGTCGGCGCGGGCGGTGGCGTTCAGTGTCTGGGCGTTGACGTCGTTGCGCCCGGTGACGATGCTCAGGTTTTTCGCCTGGATCTCGGCGTTGATCTTGGCGCTGCGGGTGATGATTTCGAAGCGGTCGACGTTGTTGGCGTTGAGCGTCGCGCCCTCGATGGTCACCTGCCCCTGATCGACCTGATAACGGCTGAGCTGGCCGTTTTCGATCACCGGCTTGCCAGTGGTCAGGGTGGCTTTCGGGGTGTTGATGAAGCCGCAGCCATTGCAGCTGATGCCATAGGGGTTGGCGACGATCACATGGGCCGACTGCCCCGCCACTTCGGTGTAACCGCGCAGTTGGCTGGGGCTGCCACCGTTGACTTCGTTGAGGATGGTTTGCGCGGCGACGCCCTTGAGGTTCGGGTTGCCGACGATGATCCCGCCCAGCTGGGTGCTTTGCGTGCGGTCGGTGGCGTTGTTGAGGATCAGCCCCTGCTGGCCGACGTTGTAGTCGTGGAACTGGTTGTGCGACAGGCCGCTGCCATTGGGCGTGGCGATATTGACGATGGGCACGCCGTTGCCCGCTTGCCCCAGGCTGGTGCCCGGCGCGCTGACCACGATGCCTTCCGCCTGGGCCCACAGCGGTTGCCAGAACATGGCGTTGGCCAGGATGAACGCCAGGCCGCGCTTGGGCATGCCCCAGAAGTGCTCGCGGGTTTTCAGGGCAGCAGAAGGCTGGCGGGCCAGGAAAGCGAATTGGCGAACATCCATGTCGAAGGTCTCGAAAAAACGCGAATCAGAGGAGGAAATCCAGGCGGAAGTAGATCGGCGCTTCGCGCTCGCTCAGGACATCCGGGCGTTCAAGGGAATGGGCGAAGGTCACGCTGGTCGCCAGGTGCTGGCCGCGGGCGAACAGCTCCAGGGAGTTGCTCGACAGACGCCCGTGCTGCTCACCGTTGTAACGGTCGCCACGGATCACGCCCTGGTCGTAGCCCAGGCTGCTGCCGTACTCGGCGAACACCGGGCGCAGCCAGCCGAGGGTCACCGGACGGCTCCAGCGCAGGTCGTTGCGCCAGTAACCGCCGCTGTCGCCGGACAGCGACTGATCCTTGTACCCGCGAATCGACGACTGCCCGCCCAGGCTGGTGCGCTGCGGGCTGAACAGCACGTCTTCGCTGCGCTGGCCGGTCATCAGGCTGCTGAAGCTGAACGACTCGCCCCACAGCTTGAACGGCTGCAGGTAACTGAGGGTGGCGGTGTATTTGCGGTAGCGCGCATTCGGCTCGCCCGGCCCTGGGTGGCCATTGTCCTGGGCGTCGAAGGCACCGATGCCGTGCTGCATGCCCAGGTCGAGGTTGACGAAGGCACCGCCGATGCGCCGGCCGTGGTTGATGCCGAACTGGGCTTCGCTGAGGCGATTGCTGCTCAGGGCCAGCTTGCTGTCTTCGATGAAGTTGTTGGTGCGCAGGTAGGCCAGGCCGGCATTCAGCGAGGTCTTGCTCACCGCGTCACGCAGGATCACCCGCTCGGCGCGCAGCTGGTGGTTCTGGCTGTCGCCGGTCTGCTTGAAGCTGAAACCATTGGCCTGGGCCTGGGAGCGGTACTCGCTCTGGCTGTAGGTGTAACTGAAGTTCCACCAGCCCCAGGGCAGGTTGTAAGAGAGCATGGCGTTGTTGGAGGTGTGCTGGTGGTCGCTCATGGCATCGTGGCCACCGCGCAACATCAGCTGGTCGGCCAGCCCCAGCGGGCTGTCCCAGTCGAAGGTGGTGCCCCACTGCTGCTCGCCGGTGCTGCGCTGGCCGTCGTTGCTGCGCGACAGCCCGGCCCGCCAGGGCTTTTGCGCAGTGTTCTTGACCAGCACTTGGCTGCCACCGACCTCCTTGCCGGGGGCCAGCTCCATTTGTGCCTGGTTCGACGGCAGGCGGTTGAGCTGGTCCACCAGTTGTTCGATTTCCCGCAGGTTGACCAGCGCGCCGACCTGGCCGGGAAAGGCCATGGCCAGCTCCCGCTCGGACAGCTGGCTGTCGGCGGCGCCCTTCAAGCCTTCGAGCCGGCCCTCGACCACCAGCACCTTCAAGTGGCCGCCGGACAGGTCCTGCTGCGGCAGGTAGGCGCGGCTGGTCACCAGGCCCTTCTCCAGGTAGTAGTCGGTGATGACTTTGAGCAGCTCGTTGAGCTGGCTGACGCCCAGGCACTGACCGATATAGGGCTTGAGCAGGCGCGCCTGCTCGGCGGCGGACAGGCTGTCGGCGCCCTTGAGTTCGATGTCCTGGATCGGGAAACAGCGGGTGTCGGCAGGCGCGGTCGGCGCTGTGGGAGCGGCCTCTTTTCCGGGCAGGTCCTTGAGTTC
>NZ_JAQZAB010000094.1:0-3232 GCF_028640915.1 Pseudomonas sp. B3G-3
TCCAGGCGCCGGACCAGGCGCAGGGCGCGGTTGATGTCGGCGGTGTGCACCCCGGCGGCCAGGCCGTAGGTGGCGTGCTCGGCCAGGCCCAGGGCCTCGGCTTCGTCGTCGAAGGCCTGCACCGTCAGCACCGGGCCGAAGATCTCCTCGCAGACCGCCGGATTGCTGTTGTCCAGGCCGGTCAGCAGGGTCGGCTGGTAATAGGCGCCGCCCAGGCCATCGAACAAGCCGCCGCCACAGAGCACCTCGGCGCCGGCCTGGCGCGAACGCTGGACGATGCCGTCGATGCGGTTGGCCTGCTGCCGGGAAATGATCGGCGACAGCGTGCTGGCCGACGACCAGGTCGGCCCCGGGCGCAATTGTTCGAAGTACGTCCGCAGGTGCTCGACGAAGGGCTGCATGATCGAGCGTTCGATCAGCAGCCGCGAACCGGAGACACAGACCTGCCCGGCGTTGCCGGTAATGGCCATGGCCACGGTGCGCGCGGTCCTGGCGATGTCCGGCACGTCGGCGAACACCAGTTGCGGGCTCTTGCCGCCCAGCTCCAGGGTCACCGGCTTGGGCCCGACCAGGGCGCAGGTGGACATGATGCTCGAACCGGTGGCGGTGGAGCCGGTAAAGGTCACCTTGGCCACCCGCGGATGGCGACACAGGGCATCGCCAGTGACCCGGCCGTCGCCCTGTACCACGTTGAAGATGCCCGCCGGGATCCCCGCTTGCAGCGCCAGTTCGGCGAAACGCAGGCTGGAGTACGGCGTCAGTTCCGACGGCTTGAGCACCACCGCGTTACCGGCGGCCAGGGCCGGGGCGACTTTCCACGAGGCCATGCTCAGCGGGAAATTCCACGGCGCGATGGCGGCGATCACCCCATAGGGTTCGGCGATCTGCATGCCCAGGCGGTCGGTCTGGGTGGCGGCCAGCGAACCGCCGTGCTTGTCCGCCAGCTCGGCGAAAAAGCGGATGCCTTCGGCGACATAAGGAATGTCCCAGGCGATCACGTCCTGGTGCGGACGGGTCGAACCCACCGCCTCCAGCGGCGCGAGGATCGCCGCGTCGGCTTCCACCAGGTCGGCCCAGCGCCGCATCACCCGCGCCCGCGCCCGCTCCCGGGGCGGACGGCTGGCCCAGTCGGAGCGGGCGAATGCCTGCCAGGCATTGTTCACCGCCTCCTCCACCAGTTCGGCGTCGGCGATGCGCCCGGTCATTCGCCCGGTCATGTCCGCATCGAGTTGTCATCCTAGGGCTCGCGCGGGGGTATTTAGCGGCGACATGCTGCACTCGCCGATCCAGATTCCGTTTTGGCAATGGAGCAGCAAGGTGTGTGAGGATCGCGTGCTAGCAGCCAAGAGTCGGTTCGAGCTACTCAGGTTCTGCCTAGACAACGGCGCGCTGCTGCTGCCGGGGCATTTCGAGGTACCACACGCTGGTCACACCTGCCACCTCTCAACCCTATACAAGGGTTGAGCTTGTGTATGACACCTTTGGCCTTAACCCCTGATTCATGAACGGTGAGACGACCTTTTGAACTAACAGGGAGAATTTCGGTCAATTGAACGCAACAAAAAAGTTTAATGACGTCGTGTCTGCATTACCTGTCGTAGGTATTTGAAGTGGGTATCGTCCTGCCACTTATAGTAACTCGAGCATTAACCCGAGAACCTAAGAAGCAGAACTGTCCACCCCAGTTACTCTTGGTAATACTTTTCAAGATTGACGGCGATCAGTTGTTGTCAAAAAAATACTTGGCTGATCTGACTCGGTCATTACAGCTCGATTCAATTCTCAGGTAGAGGTGGCGTATGTATAGCGTCAAGAAAGCACCGAGCTTGGCAATGGTGGGTATCCTGATGGGTGGTTTTTTTCAATCATCCGTTCAGGCTGAAGGCATCATTGGCTCGGCACTCAACGGTGCAGCCAATATCACCGGTGCTGCATTGGGTGGGGCCGCCAATGTTACCGGGGCCGCGCTTGGAGGTGCGGCGAATGTCACTGGAACAGCACTCGGCGGCGCAGCAAACGTTACAGGGACAGCACTCGGTGGGGCCGCCAATGTGACCGGCACTGCGCTCGGCGCTCCCAGATACAGTTCCGACGATGACTATGACCCGCCACCACCAAAGCATCGCCGCCATCAGCAAAAGCGCTATTACCAGGATAATAACTAACAGCACCAGAGCCTTATCCAGGCCGGCCAGAAACTGATGTTTTGTTGTTGATGGCGGCAAGGGTTCAACAGGTAGCAGGAAATCTTTCAGAGGGCGGTAGTGTTCACTTGTTTTTAAGTGGGCATTGTCGCCCTTTTTTAGTGCAACCAATGCTCAGCGAAATACTCATTCGAAACAAAAGCTCATACGCAAAGGGTTACCGCCTATGGCTGATAACACCGTTGCGGGCTTGTCTTTATTTATATCCCTATAGTTCGCGCCCCGGTGTAGGGCGGATCAACTTGGTAAATGCACCATAACTGGTCGCGAACCCATCACAAGTGACTTACCGTTTTATGTGCCGGTTCGTTGAGCATGGGCGGGTCGACTTTGTGGATCAGTTGCTTGATCGGTACGCCTTCGGGCAACTGCATGGAGCTGAAGACAATCCGAGATTTAACCTGGGCACCCAGCCTCGTCAATCGATACTCCGGTACATCGTAGATGAAGGCTTGGCGGATCAGCGGATGGTCCAGGCAAAACGCCAACAGGTTGAAACGGACGTTGAGCGTCAAGCTGGCATTGATCAGTACCAGGTCGAAGGCGGTGTCGCCGTACTCCAGCAACGTTAACATCTCCTCCAGGCTCGACACCGGCGCGATGCCGTAGAGCTCGTTGCTCCCCTACTCTCCCCTCAGCCACACCTAGAGAGTATCGCAGATACCTGATGAAGCCACTTGTACGACAAATCGCGCTGATTACCGGCGAAGCACGGGGCATCGAACGGACGAATCGGGGTCATCGATGTACTGAAGGGAAGTCTGACGATATGACACTTGAGGAAATGCTCACCCGCTCGGCAGATCTACAGAACGAGATCCTGCTACTGCTCGAAGACATCCCCACACATCCCGGCGAGCGCTTTGAGACTTCAATGGCTTTCTGTGGAGTCGCCCTAGAGCATGCTCAGGCACTCCGCATCCTGTTCGAACATTACACCGCCAGGAGCCCTTAACAGGGCGTGACCTGCTACCACCTCATGAGCTGGGTTGGCCAGCAGATGCGGCGGTAGATGGTTGAATGCCTTA
>NZ_JAQZAB010000095.1:0-15890 GCF_028640915.1 Pseudomonas sp. B3G-3
TGCACGCTGTCGACCAGGCGACCAGCCGCGGCGTTGGCCTGGTCGAGGCTGGTGACGCGGCCCTGGAGGAAGTCGTTGCCGCCGCCCGACAGGTAGTACAGGGCATTCGGGTCGGCGCGCAAATTGTTGGTCACCAGATAACCCGGGCGGCTACGGCTGCCGGCGGTCGAGGTGGTGGTAATCGAATCGAGAATCTGGTCGGTGCGATAACCGCCGACCGCCCAGTTGTTGCCGTCAGGCAGGCCTTCGCTGGCGCGGGTGGCCGAGGTCGATGCGGCGAGCTGGTCCTCGGAGAACCCCAGTTTGGCGCCGAGCAATTGGGTCGAGTTGGCGGAACGGAGTTCTCCGCTACCATCCAGGTAGACCGGCCCGGTGCGGTTGGTAAAGCGCTGGGTCGCTCCCGCAGGACCGCCTGGATCGGCGAATTGCCCGGCATCGCTGAGGCTGTCGCCGAACACGATAAAGCTGGAATAGGGGGCGGGGGCTGCGATCGCTTGAGCGCAGGCTAAAGACAAAAGACTGCTGGCGAGTGGTACGAACAACGTCTTTTTGATCATGAACAAGTCCGTTTTATTTATTGTTGTAGAGAACGAAACGACAGTACCAAAAACTTTTGCGTTTCAGCTATGGCTATAAGCCATATCGCTTGTTTATCCGGGCGCGGGCCCCGCCATATTGCGCCCTCTGCTCAGCTAAGTTACTGTGCCTGAATGTATGAATGAGACCTTCCCCGTGTTGATCGTCAGCAAACTCTTGATGCGAGTTGTTAAGGCACACGCCCGTTGGCGTTGGCGCGCCTAACTTTTCTCTGCCGGCCCGGCCGGACCTGTACCGTTTCGCCTTCTTTACCCCTGTTCGACTCCGCTTGTGCTGGTTGAGTGATTGCAACCCCCGGCGGGCCTGTCAGCGGGCAATCCACTGAAGGCTGTATTAAAAGTCAGTGAATTCAAGAGGTTGTAATCCCCATGTTGCTGATGATCGATAACTACGACTCCTTTACCTATAACGTTGTGCAATACCTTGGCGAGTTGGGTGCCGAGGTCAAGGTGGTGCGCAACGACGAACTGACCGTGGCTGAAATCGAAGCGCTCAACCCTGAGCGGATCGTCGTGTCGCCCGGTCCTTGCACACCGACCGAAGCCGGTGTGTCCATCGAAGCGATCAAGCATTTCGCCGGCAAGCTGCCGATCCTGGGCGTCTGCCTGGGCCACCAGTCCATTGGCCAGGCCTTTGGCGGCGATGTGGTGCGCGCGCGGCAGGTGATGCATGGTAAGACTAGCCCGGTATTTCACCAGGACAAGGGCGTATTCGCCGGTCTGAACCATCCGCTGACCGTGACCCGTTACCATTCCCTGGTAGTCAAGCACGACACCTTGCCGGACTGCCTCGAGCTGACCGCCTGGACCCAACTGGAAGACGGCTCCGTCGACGAGATCATGGGGCTGCGCCACAAGACACTGAACATCGAGGGTGTGCAGTTTCACCCCGAGTCTATTCTCACCGAGCAGGGCCACGAGCTGTTCGCCAACTTCCTCAAACAGAGCGGCGGCACGCGCTAAGGACTTTCCATGGATATCAAGACTGCCCTGAGCCGTATTGTCGGCCACCTCGATCTGAGCACCGATGAAATGCGCCAGGTCATGCGTGAAATCATGACCGGCCAGTGCACCGACGCACAAATCGGCGCCTTCATGATGGCTATGCGCATGAAGAGCGAAAGCATCGACGAAATCGTCGGCGCTGTTTCGGTCATGCGCGAGCTGGCGGACAAGGTCGAGCTGAAAACCCTCGACGGCGTGGTCGATGTGGTCGGCACCGGCGGTGACGGTGCGAACATCTTCAACGTGTCTACGGCTTCTTCCTTTGTCGTCGCAGCAGCCGGTTGCACGGTGGCCAAGCACGGCAACCGTGCGGTGTCCGGGAAAAGCGGTAGTGCCGACCTGCTCGAATCCGCCGGCATCTATCTGAACCTGACGCCGGTACAGGTTGCCCGCTGCATTGATAACGTCGGCATCGGTTTCATGTTCGCCCAGTCCCATCACGGTGCCATGAAGTACGCCGCTGGCCCGCGCCGCGATCTCGGCCTGCGCACCCTGTTCAACATGCTCGGCCCGCTTACGAATCCGGCCGGTGTGAAACATCAGGTGGTGGGTGTGTTCACTCAGGCGTTGTGCCGGCCATTGGCCGAAGTTTTGCAACGTTTGGGTAGCAAGCACGTGCTGGTAGTGCACTCTCAGGATGGCCTGGATGAATTCAGTATCGCCGCGCCGACCTTTGTCGCTGAACTGAAGGACGATCAGATCACTGAGTATTGGGTGCAGCCCGAAGACCTCGGCATGAAGAGCCAGAGCCTGTTCGGCCTGGTGGTCGAAAGCCCGGCGGCATCGCTTGAGCTGATTCGCGATGCCTTGGGGCGGCGCAAGACCGAGCATGGGCAGAAGGCAGCGGAAATGATTGTGCTCAATGCCGGTGCCGCGCTCTATGCCGCGGACCATGCCAGCAGCCTGAAAGAAGGTGTAGCCCTGGCCCATGACGCTTTGCACACTGGGTTGGCTCGCGAGAAGCTGGAGGAGTTGGGTGCCTTTACCGCGGTATTCAAGCAGGAGAATGAAGGATGAGTGTGCCGACGGTTCTGGAAAAAATCCTCGCCCGCAAGGTCGAGGAAGTGGCTGAGCGTAGCGCACGGGTAAGCCTGGCCGAACTCGAAGGCCTGGCCCGCGCCGCGGATGCGCCGCGCGGCTTTGCCAAGGAGCTGCTCGACCAGGCCAAGCTCAAGCAGCCGGCGGTGATCGCCGAAATCAAGAAAGCCTCGCCGAGCAAAGGCGTGATCCGCGAGCATTTCGTGCCGGCGGAAATCGCCAAGAGCTATGAGAAGGGTGGCGCGACCTGCCTGTCGGTGCTCACCGACGTCGATTATTTCCAGGGCGCCGACGCCTACCTGCAACAGGCGCGCGCCGCCTGTTCGCTGCCGGTGATCCGCAAGGACTTCATGATCGATCCGTACCAGATCGTCGAAGCCCGCGCCTTGGGTGCCGACTGCGTGCTGTTGATTGTGGCGGCGCTGGATGATGCCAGGATGGCCGAACTGGCTGCCGTGGCCAAAGGTGTGGGTCTTGATGTGCTGGTCGAAGTGCATGACGGCGACGAGCTGCAACGCGCCCTGAAAACCCTCGACACGCCGCTGGTGGGCATCAACAACCGCAACCTGCACACCTTCGAGGTCAATCTGGAGACCACTCTCGATCTGTTGCCGCAGATTCCGCGCGATCGTCTGGTGATCACCGAGAGCGGCATCCTCAACCGGGCCGATGTCGAGCTGATGGAAATCAGCGACGTCTACTCCTTCCTGGTGGGCGAGGCCTTTATGCGGGCCGAGAGCCCAGGTCTGGAACTGCAACGCCTGTTCTTCCCGGAACGTGGCGTGCCGGTGAGCGGTTCGACCCTGGACTGAACCTGAGTTGATGAAGAAGCCGGCGCCGCCGGCTTTTTTATACCTATCGCAAAGGACCTTTACTGTCATGACCCAGCCCCTTTCCCTGACCGTCGAAGCCGGTCTGCAGGCCGAACAGGATCTGCTCGCCCAGGTATGCAGCGGTGACCAGGAGTACGGCCTGTTGTTCTGGCAACCGAGTGACAGGGCGCTGGTGATGCCGCGGCGCTTGAGTCGTTTGCCGGGGTTTGAGCAGGCTTGCGAGGCACTGGCCGCCAGTGGCTGGCCGGTGTTGCTACGGGAAACCGGTGGGGAGCCGGTGCCGCAATCGGCTGCGACGATCAATATCGCGCTGGTCTATGCGCCGCCTCGCAGTGAGGGTGACCAAAACCGGATCGAAACCGGCTATCGCCGTTTGTGCCAGCCGATCTGCGACCTGCTTTCCGAGCTGGGAGGCGAACCCTCCCTGGGTGAAGTCGAGGGCGCTTTCTGCGATGGCCGGTTCAACGTCAATCTCAACGGACGCAAGATGGTTGGCACCGCCCAGCGTTGGCGCCAGAGCAAGGGGGGGACGCGCCCGGTGGGATTGGTGCATGGCGCGCTGTTGCTGGATGACGAACGGGAAACCATGGTCGCAGCGGTCAATCGGTTCAACCAGGCCTGTGGCCTGGAGCAGCGTTGCCGTGCCGAGAGCCATATCGCCTTGCATGAGGCGTTCGCCGCGCCGAATGCCATCGAGCGCCTGGATACCCTGTATCGGCAGATGCTGGCGCAGTTCCTGCCGCTCTAGCGGGTGCCGAACACCACCATGGTCTTGCCTTTGACATGGACCAGGTTGCGTTCTTCGAGGTCCTTGAGCACCCGGCCGACCATTTCCCGTGAGCAGCCGACGATTCGCCCGATTTCCTGACGGGTCACCTTGATCTGCATGCCGTCCGGGTGGGTCATGGCATCCGGCTGCTTGCACAGTTCGAGCAGGCAGCGGGCTACGCGCCCGGTGACATCGAAGAACGCCAGGTCGCCGACCTTGCGGGTGGTGTTGCGCAGGCGCTGGGCGATCTGGCCGCTTAGCACATACAGAATGTCCGGGTCCTGTTGAGACAACTCACGGAATTTCGCATAGCTGATCTCCGCGACTTCGCATTCGACCTTGGCGCGTACCCAGGCGCTGCGTTGCTGCTCATGCCCGGCCTGTTCGAACAGGCCCAGCTCGCCGAAAAAATCCCCGGCATTGAGATAGGCGATGATCATTTCCCGACCGTCATCGTCTTCGATCAGGATGGTGACCGAGCCTTTGATGATGAAGAACAGCGTGTCCGACTGGTCACCGGCGCAGATGATGTTGCTCTTGGCCTGATAGCGGCGGCGCTGGCAGTGCATCAACAGCTTGTCGAGGTTCTTGATCTTGGGTGTAGGGGCAAGAGCAACCATGGTTGTATCCCGAAAAGACAGCACGGTGTGATTTGGTTTTTTTATGGGGCGGTCAAGCAGGATCGCCGATAGCTGGCAATGCGCCAGCGATTTGGCGCCAGCTTAACAGACACATCCTTTGGGTAATTAAGAATTTTCCTATCAGAACTGAGTGTGGCACCGGAACAGGCAAAGCGCTGCCGTCCAAGGCCCTGTGCTAAGCTGGCGACCCTTTTTTAGCAGTGGAGTCTTGGCGATGAAGGCACGCATCCAATGGGCTGGCGAAGCCATGTTCCTCGGGGAATCGGGCAGCGGTCATGTGGTGGTAATGGATGGCCCGCCGGAAGCCGGCGGTCGTAACCTGGGCGTGCGCCCGATGGAAATGCTCCTGCTCGGCGTAGGCGGTTGCAGCAACTTCGACGTGGTCAGCATCCTGAAAAAGTCCCGCCAGGCTGTCGAAAGTTGCGAAGCCTTCCTCGACGCCGAGCGTGCGACCGAGGACCCCAAGGTTTTCACCAAGATTCACATGCACTTCGTGGTCAAGGGCCGCGGGTTGAAAGAAGCCCAGGTCAAGCGCGCCATCGAGCTGTCGGCGGAAAAATACTGCTCGGCATCGATCATGCTCGGTGCGGCCGGGGTTGCCATCACTCACGATTACGAAATCGTCGAGCTCGGTTAAGTCGCCATCCGACTATCCTGAATTCGTGGCAAAAGAAAGGGCGCTGAAAAAGCGCCCTTTTTTTGCCTGCGATCTGTATCGATCAGATCCGGTAAGTGCTTTTGGTCATGACCTTGGCCAGCAGGCTCATGCCGAACTTCACCGGCGTGGGGAAGCGGAATCCCCCTGCGTCCAGCGCGCTTTCGGCGTGTTGTTCTTCGTCGATGCGCATCTGCTCGAGAATCGCCCGGGACTTTTCATCCTCGGCTGGCAATTGCTCAAGGTGTTCGTTGAGGTGTTTGCACACCTGATCTTCAGTAGCAGCCACGAAACCCAGGCTGACCTTGTCGCTGATCAGCCCGGCTACCGCGCCGATGCCGAACGACATGCCGTAAAACAGTGGGTTGAGCACACTGGTGTGGCTACCCAGCTGGTGAATGCGTTGCTCGCACCAGACCAGGTGGTCGATTTCTTCTTCCGCGGCGTGCTCCATGGCGGCGCGCACGTGCGGCAGCTTGGCGGTCAGGGCCTGGCCCTGGTACAGCGCCTGGGCGCAGACTTCGCCGGTATGGTTGATGCGCATCAGGCCGGCGACATGCTTGGTGTCCTCTTCGCTCATCTGCACGTCCGGCTGCACGATGGCAGGGGAAGGGCGATAAGGCTGGCCACTGAAGGGCAGCAAGGTACGCATTGCCGCATCTGCCTGCAGCAGTAGACGGTCAATCGGCGAGTAGTGACGTTGGGTAGTCATGCTTACCTCCGGGAAGAATCACGGCGGCCAGTTTACCCCAATCGATGGGCAGAGGCCTGCGCTGGATCAGCACACTCTCGGCAAACCGGGCGAGAAGTGTGCTGTCGCGCACTTTGGGCGGGGATCAGCCCGGCGGCCAGTGCATCTGGCGCTGACCCAGAACGTGCATGTGAATGTGATACACGGTCTGGCCGCCGAGTTCATTGCAGTTCATGACGACGCGGAAGCCTTCCTCGCAACCCAGTTCCCTGGCCAGGCGCTGGGCGGTGAACAGGATATGTCCGGCCAGCAGCTTGTCGTCTTCGGTCAGGTCATTGAGGGTGCGCACCGGCTTTTTCGGAACTACCAGGAAATGCACGGGGGCCTGTGGGGCGATATCGTGGAAGGCCAGAACCTGGTCGTCCTCGTAGATGATCTTCGCCGGTATTTCCCGGTTGATGATCTTGGTGAACAGAGTATCCACAGCTGTTTCTCCGTTGTGTTGGTCCGGGCTGAGTGTACTCAGGCAAGCCGAGTGCGCCCAGCCTTAGATGATTGCCCGGTCAGCGCGGGCAATAGGCTTTGTTGACGGCGCCGGAAATCTTGCGGGTCAGCCAGCGCGAACCCAGGCGCGGGCTGAACGCGAACCAGCGGTTGCGGCGGCCGGGGATGATAATGGCGCGGTTCTTTTCCAGGGCGCGCACGGTGTACAGCGCGACTTCTTCCGGGCTCATCAGCAGCTTGCTGTCGTTGAGCTTGCTGGTGTTCAACTGGGCGGTATCAAAGAAACCGGTGCGGGTCGGGCCGGGGCAGAGTACCGAAACCTTCACCGCATTGTTTTTCAACTCTTCGCGCAGGCCTTCGGAGAAGTGCAGCACATAGGCCTTGCTGGCGTAGTAGGTGCTCATCCAGGGGCCGGGATAGAAGCCGGCGATCGAGGCGACGTTGAGAATCTGTCCGCCGCCCTGCAAGGCCATGCTGTTGCCCAGGGCATGGCAAAGCCGGGTGAGGGCGAGAATGTTCACTTCGATCAGGTCCTGTTCGGTCATCCAGTCCTGGGCGAGGAACGGCCCGCAGGTGCCGATGCCGGCGCAGTTCACCAGCAGGTCGATCTGCCGGTCGCCTTCCTCCAGCTCCAGCAGAAAGCCCGAAAGCCGCAAAGGCTCGGACAGGTCGCAGGCGCGGAACAGCACCTCGACGCCAAAACGCTGGGTCAACTCGATGGCGATGCTTTCCAGCTGATCACGCTGACGGGCCACCAGGATCAGGCTGCGGCCACGCCGGGCCAGCGCTTCGGCCAGGGCCAGGCCTATGCCGCTGGAGGCGCCGGTGATCAGAGCGTAACGGGTCATGCGGTTCTCCATTGCAACGGTCGGTCGCCTGTGGGGAAAGTCCCTGGCACCGGCGCGTTATTTCAATCCGATAGTCTACAGGTGGCCAGGGCGCGCTTGCTGCTTTCGCTGCTGCCATCCTGGGCGCCTTAGACCGAGCTGAGCCCGCCAATGAAGGACAGCAGCAAAACGATTATCCACAGCGCGGCAAGCCCCTTGACCGCTCCACTGTTTGGCGGAGGCGGCGCGCCGTAACGATTGGCGCCGGTGTTGCCCGGCAGGACCGCCAGCAGCAGCGGAAACACCGCGTACACAAATGGCAGCAAGTTCAACAGCCAGAGCCAGCCCGACCAGCCCAGGTCATGCAGGCGCTGAACGGAAATGGTGATGTTCAGATAGGCGAAGGCCAGTGCTACGACGCCGAGGAAGATCATTCCCGTTACCTGCAGGCCGTTGCCGACCAGAGCCGCGGTCAGGAAGCCGCCGACGAGGGTAGTCAGCAGGATCAGCACGAGGGTCCGGGCGAGATAGCGCAGGCGCCCGATGCGGCCATCGACGGTATAGAACTTCAGCTCGCCAAACTCGGGAAGGGGATCACCCACTGTGGCTTGAGGCGGGGTATAGGGCGAAGTGTCCGCGCCGGCCATGGGTTCTGGCGCTGGTGTCGGTGTCGGGCGTTGCCAGTCACTTGTCGCGGTGGGGCCTGCTTGAGGCAAGTCCACCGAAAGCGAAGGGGCTGGCGCCGGGGGAGCAGGTTGAGGTGTCGGTTGGCTGGCGCCTGGGGCAAGATCCGGTTCTACGCGTGGGGCGATACCGGCCTGGTTCAGCGCGGCGAGATAAATATCCGCATCCTGCTGGGAGAGGTCGCGCTTGAGGGTAATGTTTTGCCCCTTGAACAGAGGCTCGATCGCGGCGATATCGCTTTTGAACAGCTTGGCGATTTTCTGCTTGGCATGTTCGATGTCGACACCCGGAAGCAGAGCCCCGTCAAATACGATCTTGAAACGGTTTTCGCTCATGCAGGGCTTCCTTGTCGGCTTTATAGAGAGGGCTTTCGCAGGGCGATAGTTTAAGGCCAGCCGTCCGTTGCTGGCCAAAAAACATCAGCGATTCAGCGTGGCCAGCGTTGCGGCAGCCGAGCGGCCAGTTCCTGTGCGGCACGGTATTCGGCGTCCAGGCGGGCGACCAGTTGATCGACACTCGGCAAGTCATCGATTTCGCCGACGCCTTGTCCGGCGGACCACACGGTTTTCCAGGCTTTGGCTTCGTCGCTGAGCGGCTTGAGTTTCGAGCCGAAGTTGACTTCGCCTTTACCCTGCAGGGCGGCAAGGTCGAAGCCGGCGTTTTCCAGGCTTTGGCGCATGAAGCTTGCCGGAACCCCGGAGACCGCCGCGGTGTGCACGATGTCGGCGGCCTTGGCGCTCAGTAGCATCTCTTTATAGGCTTCCGGCGCGTGGCTTTCCGTGGTGCCGATAAAGCGCGTGCCGAAGTAGGCGAGGTCGGCACCAAGCAACTGTGCGGCGAGTATCTCGTGGCCATGGTTCAGGCAGCCAGCCAGCAGCAGCGTCTTGTCGAAGAACTGGCGAATTTCGGCGATCAGGGAGAACGGGCTCCAGGTCCCGGCGTGACCACCGGCGCCGGCGGCTACTGCGATCAGGCCGTCGACCCCGGCCTCGGCAGCTTTTTCCGCGTGGCGTCGGGTGGTGACGTCATGGAAGACCAGGCCTCCATAAGCATGCACCGCATCGACCAACTCCTTCACCGCCCCGAGGCTGGTGATGACGATAGGCACCTTGTGTTCGATGCAGATCGCCAGGTCGGCGTTCAAACGTGGGTTGCTGTGATGCACGATCAGGTTGACGGCATAGGGTGCGGGGTTTTCCAGGGTCGCAAGGCCTGCTTCGATTTCTTCCAGCCAGGCCTTGAAGCCACTGCTTTCACGCTGGTTGAGGGCAGGGAAACTGCCCACTACACCGTTGCGGCAGCACGCCAGAACCAGTTGTGGGTTGGAAATCAGGAACATCGGCGCCGCCACGACAGGCAAGCGCAAGCGTTGTTCGAGCAGAGCGGGCAGCGACATTGGAAGTACCCCGAATAATGAACGGCTAGTAGGAATTAGAACGGCCGGACGACGACCAGAATTACGATAGCCAGCAATACCAGAACTGGCACTTCATTGAACCAGCGGTAAAAGACATGGCTGCGGGTGTTTTCGCCACGGGCAAAACGTTTCACCTGGGCGCCGCACATGTGGTGGTAGCCAATCAGGATGACTACCAGGGTCAGCTTGGCATGCATCCAGCCACCCTGGCCGAAGTAGGCGCTGGGGTTCAGGCTCAGCAGCCAGATACCGAAAACCAGCGTGGCGATCATCGCCGGCCCCATGATCCCGCGGTACAGCTTGCGCTCCATGATACTGAAGCGTTCCTTGCTGATCGTGTCTTCGCTTTGAGCGTGATAAACGAACAGGCGTGGCAGGTAGAACAGACCGGCAAACCAGCAGACCAGACTGACGATGTGAAAGGCTTTGAGCCACAGATAGAGCATTTAGGTTATTCCCAGGTTCACGGTAGCGCAGATAGTAGAGGCAGGAGCGTCCGCACGTCACCTTGACGGTTGTCGCAGGGTCTTTCGGCCCCTATCATCGACGGCTTTCCAGTGGGTTCGTTGAGGGCAGGTTTATGGTCAAGGTCGGTATCGTCGGCGGCACGGGTTACACCGGTGTCGAACTGCTGCGTCTGTTGGCACAGCATCCGCAGGCTGAAGTGGTAGTCATCACTTCCCGATCCGAGGCAGGCCTTGCCGTTGCCGATATGTACCCGAACCTGCGAGGCCACTATGACTGCCTGGCATTCAGCGTTCCGGACATCAAGACCCTCGGTGCCTGCGATGTGGTGTTCTTCGCGACGCCGCACGGCGTTGCCCACGCCCTGGCGGGTGAGCTGCTGGCTGCGGGTACCAAGGTCATCGACCTGTCGGCGGATTTCCGTCTGCAGGACGCCGATGAGTGGGCCAAGTGGTACGGCCAGCCCCACGGCGCCCCTGAATTGCTCGACGAAGCCGTCTATGGCCTGCCTGAAGTCAATCGCGAGCAGATCAAGCAGGCGCGTCTGATCGCTGTTCCGGGTTGCTATCCGACCGCTACCCAACTCGGCTTTCTGCCATTGCTGGAAGCTGGGCTGGCCGATACTTCGCGGCTGATCGCCGACTGCAAGTCGGGTGTCAGTGGCGCCGGCCGGGGGGCCAGCGTTGGCTCCCTGTACTCCGAGACCTCGGAAAGCATGAAGGCCTATGCGGTCAAGGGGCATCGTCACCTGCCGGAGATTCGCCAGGGGCTGCGCCGTGCGGCGGGCAAGGATGTCGGCCTGACGTTCGTGCCGCACCTGACGCCGATGATCCGCGGCATTCACTCGACGCTCTATTCCACTGTCGTGGACAAGTCTGTGGACCTGCAGGCGCTGTTCGAGAAACGTTATGCCAACGAGCCGTTCGTGGATGTGATGCCGGCGGGCAGCCATCCGGAAACCCGCAGCGTGCGAGGCGCCAACGTCTGCCGGATTGCCGTGCACCGTCCGCAGGATGGCGATCTGGTGGTCGTGTTGTCGGTGATCGACAACCTGGTCAAAGGTGCTTCGGGCCAGGCCGTACAGAACCTGAACATCCTGTTCGGTCTGGACGAGCGCCTGGGCCTGTCCCACGCCGGCATGCTGCCTTAAGGCGTCTGCCTGCTTCAGCAAAAGGCCCGTTACGGGCCTTTTTGCATTCTGTGGTGAGCCTCGGGCTTATTGATATACCGTAACAATAGTTGACCGCTTTTCTGGGAGAAGCGGATAATGCGCGTCATCACGCATTATGGCGGCGTAACGCCGGGAGATAGTCAGCATGAGCGTCGAATCCTTCACCCCCACGGCTTTGCAATTCACCCACGGTGCCGCGCACAAGGTGAAGAGCCTGGTCGATGAAGAGGGTAATGATCGCTTGAAGCTGCGCGTATTCGTTACGGGCGGCGGTTGTTCAGGGTTTCAGTACGGCTTCACTTTCGATGAAGAAGTCGCGGATGACGACACCATCGTCGAGCGCGAAGGCGTCAGCCTGGTGGTCGATCCGATGAGCTTCCAGTACCTGGCGGGTGCCGAGGTGGATTATCAGGAAGGTCTGGAAGGTTCGCGCTTCGTGATCAAGAACCCGAATGCCACGACCACCTGCGGTTGCGGTTCTTCGTTCTCGATCTGATCGCTGGTCAAGGTTTTATCAGGCGCCGCAGGGCTTTCGGGCTCTGCGGCGTTTTGCTGTCTGGCGATCAGGCGGGGTAGATCGCGCCCAATACACGCAGGCCGCGGGCACCGGTGACGCTTGGGCGGTTGGCGGCGATGCCTTCGAGGCAGCAGTGGGCCAGCCAGGCGAACGCCATGGCTTCAACCCAGTCCGGATCGACGCCGTGGGTGGCGGTACTGCTGACCTTGGTGTTGGGCAGTAGGCTGGATAGGCGACTCATCAAGGCTGCGTTGTGAGCGCCGCCGCCGCAGACCAGCAGTTCCTGGGTATCGTTCTGTGCGACTTGCAGCGACTCGACGATGGTCAGTGCTGTCAGCTCCAGGAGCGTTGCCTGTACGTTTTCGGGGGCAAAGGCCGGCAAACGAGCCAGATGCCCCTGTAGCCATTCCAGGTTGAACACCTCGCGGCCAGTACTCTTCGGGCCTTGAGTGGCAAAGAACGGGTCGCTGAGCAGCGCGTTCAGCAGCATCGGCTCAACATGACCACTGGCGGCCCACTGGCCGTCGCGATCGTAGTTCTCGCCACGTTGGGTATTGATCCAGGCATCCAGCAGAACGTTACCTGGACCGCAATCGAAGCCGGCAACCGGCTTGTCGCTCTCGATCAGGCTCAGGTTGCTGAAGCCGCCGACGTTCAAGACTGCACGCTTGCCGGCACTTCGATCAAAGAGCGCCTCATGAAAGGCCGGCACCAGTGGGGCGCCCTGGCCGCCAGCGGCGACGTCGCGGCTGCGGAAGTCGCTGACCACAGTGATTCCAGTGAGCTCTGTCAGCAGGGCCGGGTTGCCGATCTGGACCGTGAAACCGCGGGCTGGCTCATGACGGATGGTCTGGCCATGACTACCAATAGCGCGAATATCTGCGGGTTTCAGCTGTTGTTGAGCAAGGAGGCTATGAATGCCCTGGGCGGCCAGCTTCACCCAGTTCTGTTGGGCGATGGCAGAGCGGGCGATTTCATCGGGGCCGCTGGCGCACAAGCCAAGCAGCTCGGCGCGCAGGGATTCGGGCATGGGGATGTAATGCGTGGCGATCAGCCTGATCGCCGGGGGTTGCTCGATGAGTGCGATATCCAGGCCATCAAGGCTGGTCCCGGACATCACACCTATATAGAGCGCCATGCTTAACGCTTGTTCGAAGCGAGCAGGGTGGCTTTTTCCTGATCCATCCGCGCCATCAGCGGCTGGCTTTGTTGCAGGAAACGCGCGCGTTCCGCTTTGGCAATCGGGTCAGCCATCGGCAGCTTCTGGCCCAGTGGGTCGACGTGAACGCCATTGACCTGGAACTCGTAATGCAAGTGCGGGCCCGTGGAAAGCCCGGTGGTGCCAATGTAGCCGATCACCTGGCCCTGCTTGACGGTTCCGCCGGTCTTGACGCCTTTGGCGAAGCCTTGCATATGGCCGTACAGCGTACGGTAGGCGTTACCGTGCTGGATGATCACGGTGTTGCCGTATCCGCCACGACGCCCGGCCAGAAGCACCTTGCCATCGCCGGCAGCCTTGATTGGCGTGCCGCGAGGGGCTGCGTAGTCGACGCCTTTGTGAGCGCGGATCTTGTTCAGGATCGGGTGTTTGCGGCCCATGGAGAAGCGCGAGCTGATACGTGCGAAGTCCACTGGCGTACGGATAAAGGCCTTGCGCATGCTATTGCCGTCAGCGGTGTAATAACTGCTCATGCCTTGTTTGTTGGTGTAACGCACCGCGGTGTAGGTCTTGCCACGGTTGGTGAAACGCGCAGAGAGAATGTTGCGGGAGCCCACGGCTTTGCCATTGACGACGGTCTGCTCGTAGATCACGTCGAACTCGTCGCCCGGGCGAATATCCTGGGCAAAGTCGATGTCGTAGCCAAAGACGTTGGCCATGTCCATCGTCAGGCTGTGAGAGAGGCCGGCACGGGCTGCGGATTGCGACAGCGAGCTGTTGATCACGCCATGAACATAGGCCGTGCGCACCATGGGCTTGGCGGTGATACGGCTGAAGGCGAAGCCTTTTGGCCCTTTGGTCAGGGTGATGCTTTCCAGGTCATTGACCTTGCTGTGCAAGTTGTTCAACTGGCCGTCCGGGCCCAGTTCAAACTCAAGTTTCTGGCCGCGCTTCAACTGGGTGAACTGCTTGGCCTGCTTGTCGCTGGCCAACACTTCGTGCACCGAGGTGGCTGGCAGGCCGACCTTCTCGAATAGCGTGGAAAGGGTGTCGCCCTTGGCAACAATGACTTCCCTGTGATTAGGCGTCTTCTTTTCTTCTGCTAGGGCTGGAGCAGGCTGTTCTTGAACGGTTTCAGCGCTCTTTGCGGTGTCTTCGGGGCTGTTTTCGATTTGCGCGAACGGGGACGGTACGGCTTCATTTGTGGCTTGTACGGCGTCTGCAGCGTCTTGATCTTGTGTCAGTTGCTCGGCTGGGCTTTCCAGATCAAGACTCAAAGTTGTTCTTTTGGCTTCTACATCACTGGAAGGGAATACCAGGAGCGCCAGGCTGAGGAGGGCGGCGATGCCACTTGCGGCGAGCAGGTGGGTCTTCGGATAAAGCGGCGGGGCTTTAGGCGGTTCTGTGGTCATAGGTAATTTTGACTTTGAAAAAGATGAATTGGAAAAGATGAATGACATGATGAAGATGAAATAACTGTATAAAATATAACCAAATCATCTGTTAAGCAAGCCTGCGGACGTCCTGTTTGCGGAAAGCCATCCATACGCCGGGCAAAACTTGTAATTGGGCGCTGATCTTGTATGGTTGGTTCCCTTTGAATCTGAGCCTTGCGGGTCTGTTATGAAGTCGGTTGAAGAGCAGCTAGCGCTGATCAAACGTGGTGCGGAAGAGTTGTTGGTCGAGTCCGAGCTGATCGAAAAGCTCAAGCGCGGCCAGCCGCTGCGTATTAAGGCTGGCTTCGACCCGACGGCGCCGGATTTGCACCTGGGTCACACCGTGCTTATTAATAAGCTGCGCCAGTTCCAGGATCTGGGGCACCAGGTGATCTTCCTGATCGGCGACTTCACCGGGATGATCGGTGATCCGAGTGGCAAGAGCGCAACCCGTCCGCCACTGACTCGCGAGCAGGTCCTCGAAAATGCCGAGACCTACAAGAGTCAGGTGTTCAAGATTCTCGATCCGGCGAAAACCGAGGTGGCCTTCAACTCCACCTGGATGGACAAGATGGGGCCTGCGGACTTCATTCGCCTGACTTCCCAGTACACCGTTGCCCGCATGCTCGAGCGTGACGATTTCGACAAGCGCTATTCCACCAATCAGCCCATTGCCATTCACGAGTTCCTCTATCCGCTGGTTCAGGGGTATGACTCGGTGGCGCTGCGTGCCGATGTGGAATTGGGCGGTACCGATCAGAAGTTCAACCTGTTGATGGGTCGTGAGCTGCAGCGCGGTTATGGTCAGGAAGCTCAGTGCATTCTGACGATGCCATTGCTCGAGGGGTTGGATGGCGTCAAGAAGATGTCCAAGTCACTGGGTAACTATGTAGGTATCCAGGAAGCACCAGGTGTCATGTACAGCAAGCTGGTTTCCATTCCGGATGTCTTGATGTGGCGTTACTTCGAGCTGCTGAGCTTCCGCTCCATGGAGGAGATCCTTTCCTTTAAGGCGGATGTCGAGGCAGGTGCGAATCCGCGGGATATCAAGATCAAGCTGGCTGAAGAGATCGTTGCGCGCTTCCATGGCGAAGAGGCTGCGGCGAATGCTCATCGTGCGGCGGGTAACCGTATGAAGGATGGTGAACTGCCGGATGATCTGCCTGAGATCGAGCTGGCTGCTGCTGAAGACATGCCGATCGCGGCTGTCCTTAATAAGGCCGGCTTGGTAAAGAACTCGGCGATGGCGCGTGACCTGCTCGGCTCGGGTGGTGTGCGTGTAGATGGTGAGGTGGTTGAGCGTTCCTTTATATGGACGATCGGCTCGACTCATGTTTGCCAGGCCGGAAAGAAGGCTTTTGCACGTATTACGCTTAAATCCGAATAAAACTGAAAATAGGTGTTGACGGCGAATCATATCTCTCTATAATTCGCCCCACTTCCGGCGCAGTCGAAACGGAAAACTCCTTGAGATTCAACGAG